>JAJZMO010000195.1:5673-25038 GCA_021798235.1 Acidobacteriota bacterium
GCAGTTGCCGCCGGGGCCTGCATTGGCTGCGATCATGGTCTTGGCGCTCTGGGTGGTCTTGGCCGACAGATAGTGATCCGCAGCGAAACCGGTGAGCAACATTCCGAGGGCGAGGGCGCGAACAATAATCTTCATGGCGTATTACCTTTCAGGGTTGGGAGTAGTGTGTCAGTCAAGGGCAACTGACTGAAATCATCCTACGACAACCCTTCAGGAAACGCCTTTACTTTCAGCGACAAAGCAAACAAAACGAAAACTTTATAATCAAGGGTAACTGCAAAATTTAAACAAGAATCTCGCTTTCAAGTTTACCCTTTGAGCATCGACACAATTGTCTCTATCGTGCATCCCAGACCTTTCCATCAATTATTTCTCCTTTGCTTGCTTTGCCCCCGCAAAGGCCCAAGAATCCTCCGTACTGACTCGCGCAGCCGGAAACCGCAGCCGGAAACCTTGGATCCCATTCCCCCCAAAGCCCTGCGACCTATTTATACTGGGAGTTCTATCCATTAGGTAGGCTGCATGGCGACGCATTTAGACACAATTCTGGCCGCAACCCGGCGCACCGTCGCCGAACGGAAAGCCGCTGCCGACCTGCGCGCGCTGGAGCGCCGCGCCGAGGCACACTCCCCACGCGGCTTTGCCCGTGCTTTGCGGGAACGCGCGGTCACTGGCCCGGCCATCATCGCCGAACTGAAAAAGGCTTCGCCCTCGCGGGGACTCATCCGCGCCGACTTTGCCGTGGAGCCGCTGGCACGCGCGCTGGCTGGCGCTGGAGCAACGGCGCTTTCCGTGCTCACCGATGAACCTTTCTTTCAAGGCAGCCTGGCGAATCTGGAAATGGTATCGGCAGCCGTTTCCCTGCCCTGCCTGCGCAAGGACTTTATTGTCGACGCGTTTCAGATTCTCGAAGCCCGCGCCCATTGCGCCGACGCGATTCTGCTGATCGCTGCGGCGCTGACCGATGCCGAATTGCGCAGCCTGAGCGATGCCGCACATGCGCTTTCGCTCGACGTGCTTTGCGAAGTGCATGATGCGGATGAGGCCGCGCGCGTCTTTGATCTTGGCGCAGAGGCCGTCGGCGTCAACAACCGAAATTTGCGCACCTTTGCTGTGAGTCTGGAAACCTCAATCGAACTGGCGGCCCATCTGCCGCAGAGCGCTGTTTTGGTTGCCGAAAGCGGCATCCATACGGCGGAGGACATCGCGCGGCTGCGCGCGGCTGGCTACGCAGCGTTTTTGATTGGGGAATCGTTGATGCGCCAGCCGGAGCCGGGTCGCGCGTTGCAAACGCTGCTGGCGGTTGAAGCTGCAGCGGGCAAAGGCGTCTAAGATGTGGATCAAAATCTGCGGCAACACGAATCTTACCGATGCCCAATTTGCCGCCGAATCCGGCGCGGATGCCGTCGGATTCGTCTTTGCGCCCAGCCCGCGCCAGATCGCTCCAGAAACCGCTGCACGTATCACCGCACATTTGCCGCATACGATGGAGAAGTACGGCGTCTTTGTGGATGCGGACTTCGAAACGATCGTTCACACGGTGGAAACAGCGGGCCTGACGGGAGTGCAGTTGCACGCAGTGCCTGCAATGGGTTTGGCGCAACGACTGCGCGCGCATTTTACGCAGCAACCGGTGCGTATTGTGCAGGTATTGCACTATGTTCCGGATGCAGCGCGCTTCGCTGCTGATCTACACGCGCTGCATGCACAACAGGAGTTGGATGCCGTGCTGATCGACTCTCGCACGGCCACGTTGGTGGGTGGCACCGGCATTGCCTTTGATTGGCAGTCGGCCCGCGCAGCCTTTGCCCGCGAAGAGCGCGCCCTGCACCTGATCGCCGCAGGCGGTTTGCGGCCAGAGAATGTTGCTGAAGCCATCCATACGCTGCACCCATGGGGCGTGGATGTTAGCAGCGGCGTGGAAGCACAGCCAGGCAAAAAAGATCCGGAGCGTGTGGCGAGATTTCTCCGCGCGGCACGCGCAGCGGCGGCAGCAATGGAATCCGCACAACAGGCACCACCAGAGTTCGCGCACAGCCCAGGCAGAAAGGGAGCATCCCAGTGAGTAACGCTACCGCAACCGAATCCCAGATCCCACAGGTCGCAGCCGGGCGCTTTGGTGCCTATGGTGGCCGCTATGTGCCGGAGACGCTGATGGCCGCGCTGGAAGAGCTGGAGCGCGCCTATGCCGAGGCGCAACGCGATCCGGCCTTTCAAAGCGAGTTGGACTACCTGCTGCGCAATTATGCGGGACGGCCCACGCCGCTCTACTATGCTGCGCGACTCAGCGAGCACCTGGACGGCGCAAAAATTTATTTGAAGCGCGAAGATCTGCTGCATACGGGCGCACACAAGATCAACAACTGCATTGGCCAGGGATTGCTGGCACGCCGCATGGGCAAGCGCCGCATCATCGCCGAGACCGGCGCGGGCCAGCATGGCGTGGCCACGGCCACCGTCTGCGCGCTCTTTGGCATGGAGTGCGTCGTCTACATGGGCGAGGAGGACATGCGCCGCCAGGAGTTGAACGTCTACCGCATGCGCCTGCTGGGCGCGGAGGTGCGCGGCGTGCGCTCCGGCTCGGCCACACTCAAAGATGCCATCAATGAGGCCATGCGCGACTGGGTCACCAACGTTCGCACCACGCATTACCTGCTAGGCAGCGTGTTGGGAGCGCATCCCTATCCCACCATGGTGCGTGACTTTCACCGCGTCATTGGCAACGAAGCGCGACAGCAAATTTTGGAAGCGGAAGGTCGCTTGCCCTCCGCCGTGGTGGCTTGTGTTGGCGGCGGCTCGAATGCGATTGGTGCGTTTTATGCTTTTATCCCGGACACAGCCGTGCGGTTGATTGGCGTTGAAGCTGGTGGACGCGGCACAGGTTTGGGCGAACACGCTGCGCGCTTCCAGGGCGGATCGCCGGGCGTGCTGCAAGGAACCTATTCGTATGTGTTGCAGGATGACGCGGGGCAAGTCTCCTTGACGCATTCTGTTTCTGCCGGGCTGGACTATGCTTCCATCGGGCCGGAGCACGCCGCGCTGCATGACTCTGGCCGTGCCGCATACGTCTCTGCCGATGATGCGGCGGCGCTGAACGCCACTGTCACGCTGGCACGCATGGAAGGCATTTTGCCCGCACTGGAAAGCGCGCACGCCGTGGCCGAGGCCATGCGCATCGCACCCACACTCCAGCGCAGCGATCTTTTGATCGTCAATCTCTCTGGCCGCGGCGACAAGGATATGGGCATCCTGGCGCGCGAACTCAAGTTGCAAGGGGCGTAACCGATGCCAATACAATTCCGACACAAACCGGGACTAGTGGTCTATCTCACGATTGGCGATCCCGATCTGGCCACGTCCAAGAAAATTGCTTTGGCCGCCATCGATGCGGGCGCAGATGTGCTCGAACTCGGCGTGCCTTTTAGCGATCCACTGGCCGACGGCCCGGTGATCCAACGGGCCAGTGAGCGTGCCTTGGCGCACGGAACACGCCTGACCGATGTACTGGCGCTGGCACGAGAGTTGCGCGCAGAGCGACCGCAAACCGGACTGGTGATCTTTTCCTATTTGAATCCTGTGCTGCGTTTGGGCTTGGAGAGTTTTTGCGCGCAGGCTCAGCAATCGGGCGTGGATGGCGTGCTGCTGACCGACATGATTGTCGAAGAGGCCGACGAGTACCGCGCTGCCATGCGCCGTCACAAATTGCAGCCCATCTTTTTGGCCGCGCCCACCAGCCCGGATGCGCGCCTGCAAAAAATCGCCGCCGCCAGCGAGGGCTTCATTTACGCCATCTCGCGCACCGGCATCACCGGCGCACAACAACAAATGGCCGGTGACGCGGAGCAGTTGACCGAGCGCCTGCGCACCTACTCGCGCCTGCCCATCGCCGTGGGCTTTGGCGTCTCCACGCCGGAGCATGTGGCTGCCGTGGGCCGCTTCGCAGACGCTGCCGTCATCGGCAGCGCCATTGTGGCCATCATCGAAAAATCCACACCCGCGCAGGCTCCCACGGCTGTGGCGGAGTTTCTGGCCAGCCTGCGCTTGCAGCCCGCAACGGTCTGAGCCTGTGCCAACGGCAGCACGAATCGCTGCGAGGGACTCGCGCCCATTTGCCGCACAAAACGCCGTGCTCTGCCCGTCGCTTCTAAAAAACGACCCGGGTCGTTTAAGATGGTAGGGATACCCTGCACAGGGAATGCAATGCCGCCTGCGGGTGCTGTGCGCCCGGGCAACCCAGGTTGAGGTGTGTAATGGAGATAGCCGATTGGCGGCGCAAAATTGATGAGGTCGATCAGAAGATTGTGCATTTGCTGAACGAGCGCGCCAAGGCCGTGCAACACATTGGCGCATTAAAGGATGCAGCACAGCTGCCCATATATGAACCATCACGCGAGCGGACGATTTTTGAAAATGTGTGCAAAGCCAACCAAGGCCCACTGCCTGACGTGGAACTCAAGCACATTTATGAGCGCATCATTGATGTGATGCGAGCCATGCAGCGCGATGAGCTTGCCTCGGATGGCGCAAGCGGCACGGCACAATAAAAGTTGCAGCACAGGTTTCCAACAAGAAACAGCAGTACAAATCAAAGCATGAGGAACGGGTTCAACCAACATGATTGTAGCCATGGAAGAAGGAGCCACCGAAGAGCAGATTCAAAAAGTGCTCGCACGGATGGTCGAGATTGGATTCAAAGTGCATCGCACCACAGGTGTCGAACAGACGGTTCTGGCCGGCGTGGGTAGCCCAAAGAGCTTTGATGTGCAAGACTTTCAAGTTATGGACGGCGTTAAGGAAGCTCATCGCATCACCTCCCCATACAAATTGGCCGGACGCGGCTTTCGCCCCGAAGGCACTGTGGTTCGTTTTCCCAACGGCGTTGAGGTTGGAGGCAAAGAGGTCATCGTCATGGCCGGGCCGTGCTCCGTTGAATCCCGCGAGCAAATCTTTACTGCTGCCGAGCAAGTGAAAAAGTCCGGCGCAAAGTTTTTGCGTGGCGGAGCCTACAAACCCCGCAGCTCGCCGTACTCCTTCCAAGGCATGGGCGTCGAAGGACTCAAGCTGATGCGCGAAGTGGGCGATGCCACCGGCCTGCTCATCATCAGCGAAGTTATGGAGATTTCGCAGATTGAAATCATGCTGCCCTACGTCGATTGTTTCCAAGTTGGCGCGCGCAACATGCAAAACTTCAACCTCCTGCGCGAACTCGGCCAGGTGCGCCGTCCCGTTCTGCTCAAGCGCGGCATCGCTGCCACCATTGAAGAGGTACTGCTTTCGGCAGAGTACATTCTCTCTGGCGGCAACTATGATGTCATGCTCTGCGAGCGCGGCATCCGCACCTTTGAGACCTACACGCGCAACACCATGGACATTTCGGCGATTCCCGTGCTCAAGCACCTGTCGCACCTGCCCGTGCTGGGCGATCCGTCGCATGGCACAGGCCGCAGAGATATGGTGCCCGCACTGGCGCGCGCCTCTCTGGCCGCTGGTTGCGATGGCCTGCTGATGGAAGTCCACCCGAATCCAGAAAAGGCCGTCTCCGATGGCGCTCAAACCCTCTTCCCGCAGCAGTTTGACAAGCTGATGGGTGAGCTGCGCGCGATTGCTCCGGCGGTGGGCCGCACCGTGGCATAACCAATCCCGCAAAACCACAGGAGGCGCCGTGTCCACAGGTTCCGTGCAGAACATTACGATCCTCGGCACTGGACTCATCGGCGCCTCGCTGGGCTTGGCTCTGCGCGCTCAGGGCTTCTCTGGCTCCATTACGGGCTGGGATAAAAATGCAGAAGAAGCCGCAATGGCCCTGCACCTTGGCGCGATTCACCGCACAACCGACGACCCCATTGCAGCCGTAAAATCCAGCGAAATCATCGTGCTCGCAACCCCCGTGCTCGCCATTCTCGACTGGATGGAGAAGCTCGCGCCCGTCTTGCACTCTGGACAATTCCTCACCGACGTCGGCAGTACCAAGCACCGCATCTGCGAGCGCGCCTCCAGTCTATTTACATCGCCATCGCGCGCTGAGTTTCTCGCCGGGCACCCCATGGCCGGCAAAGAGGTCTATGGCGCTGCAAATGCCGATGCAGATCTCTTTCGGGGAGCCGTCTGGCTTTTCGCCACGCTGTCGGGCGCGCAAGACACGCCGCCCTCACCGCAGCAACAGACCTGGCGCGCGTGGGTGCAAAAGATTGGCTGCCGCATTGTCGATGTCGACTCCACGCGCCACGATGAACTCTGCGCCTGGGCCAGCCATTTGCCGCAAATGGTTGGCACCGCGCTGGCCGCCTTGTTGGAAGACACCTTCGGCACAACGCCGGAACATCGCACCGAACTACGCGATGTGGGCGGACGCGCCCTGCGCGAGATGACGCGGCTGGGAGCCAGCCCTTTTTCCATGTGGCGTGACGTGGCGCAGACCAACGCCGAAGCGCTGGGCGCAACCCTGTTGGCATTGGAGCAGCGGCTGGCGCATATCCGCGAAAATCTGAAACAACCAGAGCTGCGTGCAGAGTTTGATCGCGCCAACCAATTCCGTAAAAATTTTTAATCCACCATTGCACATTTGCTCGCCGTTGCGTACAACGGCAGCATGAGGATTTTGACGGCGGCGGAGATGCGGGCCTGCGATGAGCGCACCGTGCGCGAGCATGGCATCCCCATCCACCGGCTCATGGAAAACGCGGGCGCAGCCGTCGCGTGTTTTGCGCGGCTCCAGTACCCAATCGCACGCAAGATCACCGTGCTCTGCGGCAAGGGCAACAATGGCGGCGACGGTCTGGTGGCCGCACGGCTGCTGGCCGCAGAGGGCTGCACAGTCACTACACTGCTGCTCGCCCAGCCGCAACAGTTGCAAGGCGCAGCCCGGCGCGCGCTGGATCAGCTTGCTGAAAATCCCATCCTGCTTCTCAGGGAAGCAGACCTGGCATCCGAGCCGGTGCGGGCGCATCTGGCGCAGACGGAACTCTTCATTGACGCACTCTTCGGCACGGGTTTTCGTCCGCCGCTCACCGGCCTTGCCTTGGCTTTACGCGACACCATCGCGCACCACGCTGCGCCGGTGCTGGCCGTCGATCTTCCCTCCGGCTGGGATGCAGATACGACCGACTTCACTGCGGAGCCAGTCTTCCCTGCGGATTCTGTGCTCACCTTCACCGCTCCAAAGTTTGCGCACATCTTTGGAGCACTCACTGGCCCCAACCATCGCGGCCCCATCGCCGTTGCCTCCATTGGCTCGCCCGAAGAGGCGCTGCAATCGGAAGCCAAGCTGCACTGGACCGGCTCCGCGCGGCAACTCGCCGCAACCCCCCGCTCCCTCAACGCGCACAAAGGCACGTTTGGCCATGTGTTGGTCATCGGCGGCTCGCGCGGTAAATCCGGCGCACCGGCCATGGCAGCGTTGGCCGCGCTGCGCGCCGGCGCAGGCTTGGTCACAGCCGCTGTTCCAGAGAGCCTGGTCTCGACAGTTGCCGCGCTTGCTCCCGAGATCATGACGCTTCCGATGACCGAGACAGCCACTGGCGGCATCGCGCTCAGTAATCTGAATCGCCTGCGACAGGATTTCTTTCCACAAGAAAAAATCACCATCGCGCTAGGTCCTGGCTTGGGCCGCGATGCTCAAACTCTGGAGTTTGTTCGCCAACTGGTGCAGACCGTACGCCAGCCCATCGTGCTGGATGCCGATGGTCTCCACGCCTTTGCCTCCGCGCACACGCAGCACCTGCTCAACGGACGCGATCGCACACTGGTGCTGACACCCCACCCCGGCGAGATGGCCAGTCTACTCAACACAACTGTGGCCACCATTGAAGCCAGTCGCCTGCGAGTTGCACGCGAATTCGCACAGCAGTATCGGCTCACGCTCGTGCTGAAGGGCTGGCGCACGCTGGTTGCGCACCCCGACGGCGCACTGGCTGCCAACACCAGCGGCAATCCCGGCATGGCCAAAGGAGGCAGCGGAGATGTGCTTACAGGCATCATTGCCGCGCTGCTCGCGCAACATCCCACGCACGCGGCGCAGGCTGTCGAGGCCTCCGTTTGGCTGCACGGGGCCGCAGCGGACGCAGCACTGGCACAGCAAAATGAACACACGCTTCTGGCCACAGACACGATCGCGCATTTGCCACAAGCATGGAACGCTTCCATCTGCCATGATGGATTTGTATGGTTGCAGAACAACACCCTGTAAATACGCCTTCCGCAGAGCCAAACGCCGCAAGCGCACGTACCCATGTCTACATCACGCGCTCCAGTGAGGAGACCATCGCACTGGGCCGGGAACTAGCCATAATGCTGACGCCGCCGAAGATGTTGGTGCTGCGCGGAGACCTGGGCGCGGGCAAGACGACGCTGGTCAAAGGCATCGCCGCCGCACTCGGCGCAGCCGAGCCGGAGGAGATCACCAGCCCCACCTTCGCGCTCATCCATGAATATGCAGGCCGCGCGAAATTTGCCGATACCCGGGCACAAAACGCACCCATGAATGCAGGCGGAGATGCCAACCCCACTCCCCTGCCGGTGCGCCTATACCACTTGGACGTGTACCGCATCGAAGGCCAGCGCCAGCTCAACACGCTGGGCATGGAAGAGTTGCTGACCCCGGAGAGCATTGTGCTGGTCGAATGGGGAGAAAAATTTCCGTGGATTGTTGCGCACAGTCAGGGAGAAATCTCCATTCACGCATTGCATGGGGACGAACGGAAAATCACGCTCAGCCTGCGCTGATGTTTCCGCGCATATCTGCCAGCAGCGCGAATCGCCTGCAAAATTCCTCACCAGAGGGAGATACGCATCTGAATCGAAGATGCGGACTGGCAGTGATAAAATGGAAGAATCACAGAAAAGTAAAGGCTTCGCAGAGGAACGACCATGACAGACAAGAACGGCAACAACGGCAGTGCAAGCAGCAACTCTGGACTTCGCTTGAAAATCGGCTTGGCGGAAATGCTGAAGGGCGGCGTGATTATGGACGTCATCAACGCCGAGCAGGCTGAGATTGCCGAAAAAGCCGGAGCTGTGGCCGTGATGGCGCTGGAGCGCGTGCCTGCGCAGATTCGCGCCGAGGGCGGCGTAGCCCGAATGGCATCGCCCAAGATTATTAAAGAGATCATCGCAGCCGTCTCGATTCCTGTGATGGCCAAGTGCCGCATCGGCCACTTTGCCGAAGCGCAGGTATTGCAGGAGCTGGGCGTGGACTTCATTGATGAGTCTGAGGTGCTGACCCCGGCGGATGAATTGCATCACGTGGACAAGCACGCCTTCAAAACGCCTTTTGTCTGCGGCGCGCGCGATCTGGGCGAAGCCCTGCGGCGCATTGCCGAAGGTGCAGCCATGATCCGCACCAAGGGCGAAGCGGGAACAGGCGATGTAGTGCATGCGGTGAAGCACATGCGCCAGATCGTAAAAGACATGCGCGGGCTGACGGTACTGGGTGAGGAAGAACTTTACGCTGCGGCCAAGGAGTTCCGCGCGCCCTATGAGCTGGTGCGCATGGTGGCCAAGACGGGCAAGCTGCCCGTGCCGAATTTTTCAGCCGGCGGCATCGCCACTCCAGCGGACGCAGCCCTGATGCGCCAACTGGGCGCGGAGGCAGTCTTTGTCGGCTCTGGAATTTTTATGAAGGATGGCGTCACGCGCTTGGTCGTTGAGCACGACGAGAAAACCGGGCTGCTCAAGAATCCCAAGGAGCGTGAGCAGGCGGAGGCGCGCGCGCGTGCCATTGTGCGTGCCACCACCTTCTTCAACGATGCCAAGGTGCTGGCGGAAACCAGCGAAGAATGCCTGGGCGCGATGAAGGGCTTGGCCGTCGCAGCTATGCAGCCGGAAGATCTGATGCAGACACGCGGCTGGTAAAAACGCGCGTTCGCCCACGGACTGCAAAATCGACATGCAACGACTCCCCATCATTGGCGTACTCGCCCTGCAAGGCGATTACGAAGCACACGCGCAGGCTCTGTCTGAGGCTGAGGCCGTTCCACGTCTGGTACGCACGGCTGCCGAGCTGAGCAGCGTGCAAGGTTTGGTGATTCCGGGCGGTGAGTCCACAACATTTCTGAAATTTTTAGAGCGGGAAGGATTGCTCGAACCCTTGCGCGCCTATGTGCGCAAGCAGCCCACCTTTGGCACCTGTGCTGGCTGTATTTTGCTGGCCAAGCATGTGGTGCAACCCAAGCAAGCCAGTCTGGGTGTGCTCGACGCCACTGTTGAACGCAACGCCTACGGTCGTCAGGTGGACAGCAGCATTGAGATGGGCGAGAGTTCCCTGCCCGGCGGCCCGCTGGAAATGGTCTATATCCGCGCGCCGCGCATTCAAAAAACCGGCGTGGGTGTCAAAGTGATGGCACTGCGCGACGGCTTCCCTGTTCTGGTACGGCAAAAACAAATCCTGGCTGCAACCTTTCATCCAGAACTCTCCGCCGACCGCCGTGTGCATCATTACTTTGTGCAGATGGTAGAAGAGATGACTACGCAGCGTCATTCTGAGAAGTGAGGCGAGTCGAGCAATCCGCGATTCGCCCTGCGACATTTCAATTTGTTATAGGCTGGCAACAATGCCTGTGCCTGCACTTCTAATGCGCTTGCCGTGGCTGTTGCCGCCTGGAGCCTCGCTCCACGCACCTGCGATCGACGCGCTACTCTACTCTAGCCTCGCCCTGTTGCTGGGGTTTATGTTGCTCGGCCAAGTGCTGCTCGTTGCGGGATTTTTTTTGCCCGCTCAGTCTCAGGCACGCCTGCAACCCATGTACCGCTGGGCCTTGCTGTTAGCGTTGGTGGCTCTCTTTGTGTGGATGACGACCCGCGCCGAGCATTTGTGGATGGAAACACAGATGACGCCAGATGGCCCGGACGCGCTGCACGTTGAGGTAGTCGGCGCGCAGTTTCAGTGGTACTTCCGCTACGCCGGGCCGGATGGCGTTTTTGGACGCACGCGCTTGAAGTTGGCCGATGCTGCGGCTGGCAATCCGCTGGGGATCGATCCGGAAGACCCGCACGGCAAGGATGACATCCTAAGCGCGGTGTTGGTGTTGCCCGTGGGCCGTGCCGCAGATTTGCAACTCCACTCGCTCGACGTCATCCATGGATTTTTTGCGCCCAATCTGCGCATCAAAATGAATGCCGTGCCCGGACGCACCACCGAGTTGCACGTTACGCCAACTGCTCTTGGCGACTACCCCATCGTCTGCTCGCAGGTCTGCGGCCTGGGCCACTTCCGCATGCACGCCGTGCTGCGCGTGGTGTCGCAGCAGGAGTTTGCGCACTGGATGGAACAACAGCAAGCCGCGCAGCGCGCAGCAACGGAGCAACCCTGATGCGCAACTCTCTACAAAAAAAATCCTGGCTGCGCCGCTGCCTCTTCACCACTGCGCATCGCGTGGTGGGGGTGCAATATCTGCTGCTGGCCCTGGCTGCGGTGGTCTGCGGCACGCTGCTTTCGCTGCTGATGCGCATTCACCTCGTCTGGCCCAATGCCGCCTTGCCCGGCCACGGAGTGCTGCGGCCCGAGGAATATCTGGCGCTGGTCACGATCCACGGTACGTTGATGATCTATTTTGTTTTGACCGCAGCGCCGCAGAACGGATTGGCCAGTTTGATTTTGCCCGCGCAAATTGGCGCGCGACGCATGGCGTTGCCGCGGCTGAATGCGCTGTCGTTGTGGGTGATCCTGCTCGGTTTTCTTGTGCTACTCTCCGCATTTTGTGTCGTCGGCGGCGCGCCCATCTCCGGTTGGACAGCGTATCCACCACTGAGCGCTCTGGCCATTGCAGGGCCGGGGCAAGCCATGGGCATGGATCTTTGGCTGCTCAGTATCGCCCTCTTCTGCGTTGGTTCGCTACTCAGCGCCATGAGTGTGGTCGCCACGGTGTGTACGCAGCGTGCGCCCGAGATGCGCTGGATGCGCTTGCCCCTGACGGTGTGGTCCTGGTTCACAAGCGCATGTATGATGCTGCCCGCATTCAGCGTGTTACTGGTGGCCGATGGCATGCTCTTCAGCGACCGGCATTGCGGCACAGCATTTTTTCTGCCTGCTGGCAGCCTCGTCAATGGACAGATCTTGCGTCACGCGGTAAACGGCGATCCGCTGTTGTGGCTGCATCTTTTCTGGTTCTTTGGTCATCCCGAGGTCTACATTGCGATCCTGCCTGCGATGGGTCTAACTTCTTGCCTGCTGGAAACGTTCTCGCGCCGTCCGCCGGTCAGCTATCGCACCATGGTGGGATGCACGCTGGCGATTGCCACGCTGGGCTTTGCCGTTTGGGGCCATCACATGTTTGTCAGCGGCATGAATCCCTACGACAGTCAGGCATTCAATCTGACCACGATCGCCATAGCCGTGCCTTCGGCGATAGAGGTGATTTTGTGGCTGGCAACCGTGATGGGCGGCGGCTTGGAGCGCACCACGCCGCTGCTGTTTACGCTGGGCTTTCTTTCTCTCTTCCTCAGCGGCGGCGCAACCGGACCCGTGCTGGCCCAGCCGATTCTTGACAGCTACCTGCACAATACCTACTTTGTCGTGGCGCATTTTCATCTGATCCTCGGCATGGCTGGAGTCTTCGCGCTCTTTGCCGCGATCTATTATTGGTTCCCGCTGCTAACGGGCCGCAGGATGAATGAGCGCTTGGGCCGCTGGCATTTTTGGCTCACACTGGCTGGAGCCTATGCCGTCTTCTTCCCCATGCACTTTGCCGGGCTGGCCGGCGAGCCACGCCACTACGCCCAGTTGACGGGCAGCGCAACCTATTTGGCCCGACTGGTGCCGCTGCAAGTGGGCATCACGCATGCGGCATTTCTTCTGAGCGCGGCGCAATTACTCTTCTTGTGGAATCTGCTGCACAGTCTGCGCCAAGGTGCCGTGTGTGGCCAAAATCCCTGGAAGGCTTCCACAGGGGAATGGAGCGAATCCGGAAGGATTTGCGCAGCGAGTTTCCCAGCAAAAATCCATGCCACTGCCAGCGAACAGGAGTAAACTGTAGCGTCGGAGGGCGAATCCGTATGCCAGCCACCATCACGCGCACCCCGGTTAATGTGGAGCGCAAAGACCCCGGCACAGGCGGCAAACCACCCGTGCACCACCGGCCTACGGGCGGCGGCGGGGATGGCGACAATTGGGACAATCGTCCACCCGGACGACGCGGCCCACGCGAGATGTTGGCGCGCTACCGCATGCTGCTCTTCTTTGCACTGGCCGGGGACATGATGTTTTTCGCTGTTATCGTTCTGGCTTTTTACTTCCAACAACGCGCCGTGCGCATGGATCCAGCCAGCACGCTACTGCTCGACTGGAAGCCGCTGGTGCTGCCGCCCGTATTGTGGATCAACACTGCACTGTTGCTGCTCAGCAGCCTCACCATGGAATTTGCGCGTCGCCATCTCTTCCGCGAAATTGATGTAATGGAAGAGTGGCTCGGCCTGGGAAAGCCCACATCCAAACGCGCTGCGCCGTGGCTGATCGCCACAGGGATTCTGGGCGCGCTGTTCCTCGGCGGCCAGTGGATTGCATGGAAACAACTGAGCGCCGAAGGCGTCTACTTTGCCTCCAACCCCAGCAGCCACTTTTTTTATTTGATTACGGCCACACATGGGTTGCATCTGCTGCTGGGGGTGCTGGCGATTGCAGGCACGGGATTGGCACTACTCTGGGCCAAGCGCGTGGAACTGCGCCAGATTGCCGTGGATTGCGCGGCTTGGTACTGGCATGCGATGGGCCTCTGCTGGCTGGCACTGTTTGCGCTGCTGATTTACGGAAAATAGAGCGCTTACGCTGCGGCGGTTCGGAATGGCTACTGTAGACGATGTTGCGGTGAATTCGATGCGCACCCACCGCCAACAAATTGCACAATCTCCAATTTGTCCCCGTCACGAAGTGCTGTGCTGCCCCAAGCCGCGCGTGCCACGATAACGCCGTTGTGTTCGACGGCGATACGGTCGGCTTTCAATTCAAGTGCGATAAGCGCCTGGGCCAGCGTCGCGTCTGTGTCCAACTGGGAGAGTTCGCGCGCCGTGCCATTGATGTGCAACTGCATACACTCCAGTGTAGTGGAGTGTGCAATGCAGACAAAATTCTATTGGTGCGCTCCTGTAATTACTTCAATCCCAGCGAAAGAATTTCGGGCGACAGGTTGCGGCGCAAAGCGGTTGCGATGCGCTGCGAGAATGGCTCGACGACTGCAAGCGATTCCAAAACATGATTGCGCGCTTGGATGAGCAATCGCACCGCTTCCATCTCATCAGCATTGGGATGCAGCACGGCCTCTTTTGCTCCCATGTGTACATAGGAGTCCATCAGATAATCCGCAGCATGGCCAATGGTTTCCAGCGCCTGCCCTTGCTCGCGCGTGATGCGACGCCGCCCCCGTAGCGCACGCTGGCGCGCAGGAGAGATTTCCTGCTGCGCTACGGCTGGATGTAAACCATAAATCGACTGTGGCACTGCACTGGAACTTCCGGTCATGGAAAACTCTTGCAATGTCATGCAATACGCTCCTGGATTCTGCGATCCTGCTGCTGACTTTATCTGCATCGTGCGGAGAAAAACGAGCAGAAAAGGCGAAGAAATACAGGAGCGCGTGCCAACATGGGAAGGCTTGCAAGGTTCTCAAAATGGGAATCCGCAAAGCTGGGCATCCAAGGGGGAACGAAAACCTGTCTTCTCCCACCGCCGCTTCGCCCAGGACAGGCTGTGTCTGTACGGTTTTGGCAGAAGAGATATTCGTGCGGAGCTGCGCAAAAGAACGCCTCCACGCTTCCAAGTGGTTCCGCATTGCTTGACAGTGCCGCGCGGCAAACTTAATCTCAAAGAAGGGAGCGCGGGGGAAATCTCAGCGCTGCCGGTCATCTTGCAATGAGCCAATCTGCCTATCTTCTCAACTACATTCCGCTGCTGATGCAGATCGTGGCCGCCGTGGGACTGGCCGCGGTGATGGTCACGGCCTCCTGGTTCATCGGCAAGCACCGCAACACGGCCGTCAAGCTGGAAGCCTACGAGTGCGGCATGGTGGCCCAGGGCGACGCCCGCGGTCGCTTCTCAGTCCGCTTCTATATGGTGGCCATGCTCTTCATCCTGTTTGATGTCGAAGCGGTCTTCATGTTGCCCTGGGCGGTCATCTATCGCCAGCTTCCCGCGTTGACCGGTTCGCGCTTCTTCGGCTTTTGGGAGATGCTGGTCTACATCGGATTTGTGCTGGTTGGGTTTTTCTACATCTGGAAAAAAGGGATCCTGGAGTGGTCCAAAGACAAGGCGGATCTGTAGCCCATGCCGACTACGACAACCAGCGAGGCCGTGCTCACCACTCACGCCAATCATCCCGCCATTCTTGGCTTGCAGCAGAACCATCCCGGCGCATTGCAGGGCGCAATTTTTGACCGCGAAGAGTTGACGCTGGCCATTGCGCGTGAGCAGATCGTCCCAGCCTGCCGTGCCGTGCAGCAAGCTGGCTTCAATTTTCTGGCCGACGTCACCTGCGTCGATCTCTATCCCGCGCAGCCGCGCTTTCAGGTCACCTATCATCTGCTCTCGCACACGCTCAAGCAGCGCCTGCGCCTCTGCGTTTATCTGGCCGAGGCCGATGCCGCGGTGGAGAGCATCACCGGCGTTTGGCCGGCAGCCGGTTTTTATGAGCGCGAGGTCTTTGACCTCTTCGGCGTTCGCTTCCTCAACCATCCCGATCTGCGCCGCATCATGCTGCCAGAGGAATTCAGCGGCCATCCGCTGCGCAAGGACTTCCCCGTGGAGGGCTACCGCTGATGTCTGAAACCCTGACCGCACAGCCGCCCATCGCCACGGCAGACAATGGAGCCGAAGCGCCGCTGGACCGCACGATGATCCTGAACATGGGCCCGCAGCATCCGTCCACACACGGTGTGCTGCGCCTGGTGCTGGAAATTGACGGCGAGGTCGTCGTCAGCCTCAAGCCCGACATCGGCTACCTGCACACCGGCATTGAAAAAACCTGCGAGGCCAAGTTTTACCAGCAGGTGGTGCCGCTCACCGACCGCATCGACTACCTCAGTCCGATGGCCAACAACCTTTGCTACTGCCTAGCCGTGGAGAAGCTGTTGGAGCTGGAAATCCCCGCGCGCGCGCAATGGATGCGTGTGCTGCTGGCGGAGTTGACGCGCCTGAATTCCCACTTGGTCTGGCTGGGCACACACGCTTTGGACGTGGGCGCGATGAGCGTCTTCCTGTACTGCTTCCGCGAACGCGAGGAGATTCTGCGCATCTTTGATTGCCTGGCTGGCCAGCGCATGATGACCTCCTACATCCGCATCGGCGGTCTGGCGCTGGATCCTCCGCTGGACTTTTACGAACGCGTGCACAAATTGCTGGCCATGCTGCCAGAAAAAATTGATGAGTACGAAAATCTGCTCAGCGGCAATCCCATCTGGGTGCAGCGCACGCAAGGCATCGGCTACTTAAGCGCTGCCGATGCGATCGCCTTCGGCGTCACCGGGCCGCCGCTGCGCGCCAGTGGTGTGGATTGGGATCTACGGCGCGACATGCCGTACTCCAGCTACGAAAAATTTCAATTCAAAGTCCCCGTGGCCACGGCTGGCGATGTATGGTCTCGCTACGTGGTGCGGCTGCAAGAGATGCGCGAGTCGGTCAAGATCGCCCAGCAAGCCCTCGACGGCCTGCCGGAAGGCCCGATCAAGGCCGATGCACCCAAGATCGTGCTGCCAGAGCGCGAAAAGATGAAGACGCAGATGGAGTCCTTAATCCATCACTTTAAGATCGTCACCGAAGGCTTCGCCGTTCCGGCGGGACAGGTCTATCAAGGCATCGAATCGCCGCGCGGCGAGATGGGATACTTTGTCGTCAGCGACGGCACAGCCAAGCCCCACCGCGTACACATGCGCAACCCAACCTACGCCACCCTGCAGGCGCTGGAGAAGATGTGCGTGGGCCGTTTGCTGGCCGACGTGGTGGCCGTCATTGGCTCCATTGACATTGTGCTGGGAGAGATTGACCGGTGAGCACGGCGATGCTGACAATCCCCAATTCCCTGCTGGCTGCCGAGATGTGGACCTCGCTGCGCGCGCTGGTGGCCTCGCATGTAGCCATGTATGCCGTGGCGGAGCCGCAACGCGACTGGAAGGTCTCCAACAACGATGCTGAGACCATCTCCATCCGCAACGTGGTCGGCGTCTTCCATTGGCACGCGCCGGATTCCATGGGCACGGGAGTTTGGAAGTTTGCGCCTGCGCGCGCCAAGGCAGGCCCCCGAAACGGCCTGTATGAATTTACTGAGGAGGGCCGCTTGCGCGTGGACATCAGCGAGCAGCCGCTGGAGATGGACGCTGCCGTGGAGTTGCAACTACGGCACATGCAGGAAACGGAGCGACGCGCATGACGGCTGCAACAGCAACCATTTTTTCTCCAGAGCTGGCCGCGCGTTTTGACAAGCTGGTCACGCTCTACCCGGTGCGCCGCTCGGCGCTGGTGCCCATGCTGCTCTACGCGCAGGACGAGCTGGGTTACCTTACCGAAGCCGCCATTGCTGAAATCGCACAGCGCATCGGCATCACCGAACTCGACGTGCGCAACGTGCTCAGCTATTACTCCATGCTGCGCACCGCGCCCGTTGGTCAATATCACGTGCAGGTCTGCACAAACATCAGCTGCATGTTGCGCGGCGGCCAGGAACTTTTCGAGCATTGCAAAGACAAGCTCGGCGTCGGCCACAAGCAGACCACGCCCGACGGTGTCTTTTCCCTTGAAGAAGTCGAGTGCATCGGAGCCTGCTGCTGGGCGCCCGCCGTGCAGGTCAACTACGACTTCCACGACAACCTGACGCCCGAAGCCATGGACGCCGTGCTCGATCAATATCGCAAGCAGGCGAGAAGGTAACGCGAAGAGACTCTATGCCGACACTGGTTTCCCATCCCGAAGAGGTCAAGATCGTCTCCAGCCGTTTTGGCAAGGGCGCGACCGACATCGACCGCTACATCGAACTCGACGGCTACCAGGCCGCGCGCATGGCGGTGGAAAAGGGCGCAGACTGGATCATCGCCGAGATGAAGGCCTCCAATCTGCGTGGGCGCGGTGGTGCGGGCTTCCCCACCGGCATGAAGTGGTCCTTCGTGCCCAAGCAATCCGAGCGGCCCAAATATGTTTTGGTCAATGGCGACGAAAGCGAGCCGGGCACCTGCAAAGATCACCTCATCTTTTTGCACGATCCCCATACGGTGATTGAAGGCACCATCATCGCCGGCCTGGCCATTGGCGCGAAGATGGGCTTCATCTATCTGCGCGGCGAATATCGCTATCTGCTCACGATCATGGAAAAGGCCATTGCCGATGCTTACGCCAAAGGTTTTCTCGGCAAGGGCATCTTCGGTTCGCAGTTGGACTTTGACATCGTCTCGCACACTGGAGCAGGCGCGTATGAAGTCGGCGAAGAGTCGGCGCTGATGGAGTCGCTCGAAGGCAAGCGCGGCATCCCGCGCATCAAGCCGCCCTTCCCTGCCGTGGTCGGCCTCTACGGCGGACCCACCGTCATCAACAATGCGGAGACCATCGCCACCGTGCCGCACGTGCTGCGTATGGGCGGCGAGGCCTACGCCAAGGTCGGCTCGGAACGCAACGGCGGCACGCGCCTCTTCGGCGTCAGTGGCCACGTGGAGCGCCCCGGCGTCTATGAACTGCCGATGGGCTACAACCTGAAGAAGCTCATCTATGAAGTCGCCGGCGGCATCCGCGGCGGACGCCAGTTGAAGGCCGTCGTTCCCGGCGGTTCCTCCACGCCCGTGCTTCTGCCCAGCGAAATTGATCTCGGCCTGGACTTCGACCAAGTCGGCAAGGCAGGCAGCATGCTCGGCTCTGGCGGCGTGGTTGTGTTGGATGAGACGGTCTGCATGGTGGAGTTTGCCCTGCGCACGATCAAGTTTTATCAGCATGAGAGCTGCGGCTGGTGCATTCCCTGCCGCGAAGGCACGGACTGGCTGAAGAAGACGCTGACGCGCTTCCATGCCGGCGGAGGCGAGGCACGCGACATCGACAACATCCGCTATCTGGCGGAGAACATGCTGGGCCGCACCTTCTGCCCGCTCGGCGATGCGGCGGCCATGCCCACAATTGGATTTGTAAAAAAATTCCGGCAGGAGTTTGAGGATCACTTGAACGGCAAGCCCTGCCCCTATGCAAAGCATCCGGCGATTGCAAAGCATCCTGCGCTGGAGCCGGTGTCAGCGTAAGTTTCCCGCGCGTACAGCAGCGCGCAACAGAAAGAGATTCGAACCATGGTGGATGTAACGCTCACAGTCGACGGCAAAATCATCACCGCGCCCGCGGGCACGCTGCTCATTGAGGCTTGCCGCAAGGTAGGCATCGAAATTCCCGCCTTCTGCTATTACCCCGGCCTGTCGCTACAA
>JAJZMO010000317.1 GCA_021798235.1 Acidobacteriota bacterium
ATGAGAGCTACATTCATCCGCTGACGATTCTCTCCACGCTGCCCTCGGCAGGCGTGGGCGCGTTGCTGGCGCTGCAAATCTTCCACATGGATTTGGATGTGATCGGCCTGATCGGCATCATCTTGCTCATTGGCATTGTGAAGAAGAATGCGATTATGATGATCGACTTTGCGCTGGAGGCCGAGCGCACCGAAGGCCACACACCGGAGGAGTCGATTTATCAGGCCTGCCTGCTGCGTTTTCGCCCCATCATGATGACGACCATGGCCGCACTGCTGGGCGGCTTGCCGCTAGCCCTCGGCACGGGCACGGGGTCGGAGCTGCGCCGACCGCTCGGCATCACCATCGTCGGCGGTCTTATCTTCTCGCAGGTTTTGACGCTCTACACCACGCCGGTCGTCTACCTGTTCTTTGACGGGCTGGCGCAGCGCTTCCAAAAGCAGCAGCCGCACGCGCTGGCCAGCGCGCAGCCGCTTGCCGTGGAGTAGCCGATGCATCTCTCCGCGCCCTTTATTCGCAGACCCGTTGGAACTTCGCTGCTGACGCTGGCCCTGATGCTCTCCGGCGTTCTGGCCTACTATTTGTTGCCGGTTGCTCCGATGCCAGAGGTGGAGTTTCCCACCATCGGCGTCGGCGCGTCGCTGCCCGGAGCCAGCCCAGAGGTGATGGCCAGCGCCGTGGCCACGCCGCTGGAGCGGGAGTTTGGTCGCATCGCCGGTGTGACGCAGATGACCAGCGTCAGCACACTGGGCGGCAGTTCCATCACGCTGCAATTTGATCTGAGCCGCAACATCGACGCCGCAGCGCGCGACGTGCAGGCGGCCATCAACGCAGCGCGCGGAGAGTTGCCCAGCAATCTGCCCGGCAATCCAACCTATCGCAAATACAACCCGGCGGATGCGCCCATCTTCATCCTGGCCATGACCAGCGATGTGCTGACCAAGCCGCGCATCTACGACTATGCCAACTCGATACTGGCGCAGAAGCTGTCGCAGATTGATGGCGTCGGCCAGGTTTACGTGGGCGGCAGCTCGAACCCAGCGGTGCGCATTGAGGCCAATCCAACCACGCTGAGCAGCTATGGCATTGGGTTGGAGGCGGTGCGCACGGCCCTCGGCACAGTCAACGTGAACATGCCGAAAGGCTCGCTGAAAAATGCGCACGAGCAAATGTTCGTTGGTGACACCGATCAGATCTTCGGCGCGGCCGCGTATCAGCCGCTCATCATTTCCTATAACGCAGCCACGGGTGACCCTGTGCGCCTGCGCGACATTGGCGACGTCGTCGACTCGGTGGAAGACGTGCATACCTCCGGTCTGGCCAACGGCAACCCCGCGATTCTCGTTGTTGTTTTCAAGGCTCCCGGAGCCAACATCATCCGCACCGTGGACGCGATCAAAGCCGCGATGCCGCAACTGGCCGCCAGCGTGCCGCCCAGCATCCGTCTGAGCACGGTGATGGATCGAACGCTGACCATTCGCGCCGCCGTCAATGATGTCGAGATGACGCTGCTGATCTCCGTGGTGCTGGTGGTGCTGGTGGTCTTCTTCTTTCTGCGCGACCCGATGGCCACCGTGATTCCCAGCATTGCCGTGCCACTGTCGCTGCTGGGCACCTTTGGCCTGATGTATCTGCTGGGCTACACGCTGGACAATCTTTCGCTGATGGCGCTGACCATCTCCACCGGCTTTGTGGTGGATGATGCCATCGTCGTCATCGAAAATATCTCCCGCTACCGCGAAGAGGGCATGGGAGCCTTTGAGTCGGCCATGCGCGGCTCGCGTGAGATCGGCTTTACGGTCGTCTCGATGAGCCTTTCGCTGGTGGCCGTATTTATTCCCATTCTGCTGATGGGCGGCATTGTGGGTCGGCTCTTCCGGGAGTTTGCCGTAACGCTGAGCCTGGCCATCAGTGTCTCGCTGGTGGTTTCGCTGACGACGACGCCGATGATGAGCGCACACTTTTTGCGCGACCAGCACCAGCGCACGCATGGCCGCCTGTACAACACCTGCGAATGGCTTTTTGAGCGCGCACTGGGTGTGTATCGCCGCGGGCTGCATTGGGTGCTGGCGCATCAGACTTTTATGTTTGTGGTGACGCTGCTGACGTTTGTGGTGAACGTCTATTTGTTCATCATCATTCCCAAGGGATTTTTTCCGCAGCAGGACACCGGGCGCATTATGGGCGTCATTCGCGCGGATCAGGATATTTCCTTCGACGCCATGCGCATCAAGCAACGTGACTTTACGGGCATCGTGATGAAGGATCCGGGCGTCTTCAGCGTGGTCAGCTTTATTGGCGGCAGCGGCAACACCATGAACACCGGGCGCATGTTCATCACGCTGAAGCCGATGGGAGAGCGCCACGCCAGCGCCGATCAAATCATCAATCGCCTGCGCGGCAAGCTGCTGCACATCCCCGGCGCGAACCTGTTTATGCAGGCGGCGCAGGATGTCAGCGTGGGCGGACGCATCAGCGATGCGCAATATCAGTACACCTTGGAGGACCAGGACCTGCATGAGCTGCTGACCTGGGCACCACGGCTGCAACATCGCTTTATGCAGCTCCCCGAGTTGCGCGATGTCTCCACCGACCAGCAAAATCAAGGGCTGGAGACGCAACTGGTCATCGACCGCGACACGGCCTCGCGCCTGGGCATCACAACGCAAGTCATCGACAACACGCTCTACGACGCCTTCGGTCAGCGCCAGGTCTCCACCATCGACACGCAGATGAACCAGTACCACGTGGTGTTGGAGGTGGCGCCGGAGTTTCAACGCAATCCCGACGCGCTGCACGACATTTACGTGAAGTCGACCACCGGGACGGAGGTGCCGCTGAGTTCCATCGCGCACTTTGAGAGTCTGCGCACGGCGCTACAGGTCAATCACCAGGGGCAGTTCCCGGCCATTACGCTCTCCTTCAATCTGGCACCGGGCGTTTCGCTCGGCCAGGCCGTCGACGCCATCACGCGCGCTGAGGCCGAGATGCACGTGCCGTCCGGCATCCACGTCGGCTTTCAAGGTACGGCGCAGGCCTTTCAAACCTCGCTGGCCAGCGAACCGTATTTGATTCTGGCCGCGCTGTTGGCGGTGTACGTGGTGCTGGGGATTTTGTATGAGAGCTACATCCACCCGATTACGATTTTGACCACGCTGCCCTCGGCGGGCATTGGCGCGATTCTGGCCCTGCTGCTCTTTCATGTGGAGTTCAGCGTGATTGCGCTGATCGGCATCATTCTGCTGATTGGCATCGTCAAAAAGAATGCAATTCTGATGATCGACTTTGCGTTGGATGCGGAGCGCACCAAGGGCATGAGCCCCGATGAGGCGATCTATCAGGCCTGCCTGCTGCGCTTTCGCCCGATCATGATGACCACGCTGGCGGCCCTGTTTGGCGGGCTGCCCCTGGCACTGGGCCACGGCGTTGGTTCGGAACTGCGCAGGCCGCTCGGCATCGCCATTGTCGGCGGACTGATCGTCTCGCAGGCATTGACGCTCTTCACCACGCCGGTGGTCTATCTCTTCTGGGAGAAATTGCGCTTGCGTCTGGAGCATTGGCGCGGGCACGCGACCACACCGCACGCCGCCGTTTCTGGAGATTAAGCGCAGCAGGCCCGCTACAGCTTTTGCTGGCGCTGCACGTCGCGCACACCGGGCAGACGGCGCAGGCCGCTGACCAGTCGCGTTAAGTGGCGCACATCGTAGGCGTCCACAATAAATTCCACGACCGCTTCGGCACCAGTGCCCGCCTTGGTGTCCACGCCGCGAATGTTGGTGCCATCGTCGGAGATGACGGCGGTCAGCTCCTTCAACATGCCCGCGCGATCATCGCAGTAAACGGTGAGATTGACCGGATAGGTGGCGTTGTGGCCCTGGCCGTCGGTCTCGGGCATGCGCGCCCACTCGACGGAAATGCGGCGGTCGGCCTCGTAGAGCAGATTTTGCACGTTGGGGCAGTTGCGCGCGTGGACGGCCACGCCCTTGCCACGCGTCACGTAACCGATGATCTCTTCGCCGCGAATCGGGTTGCAGCAGCGCGCGCGGTAGACGAGCAATTCATCGTGGCCCTCGACCGTAAGCGACTCCGAACCCTTGCTGAAGTAAACGCGCTTGACGGCGTCCGACATTGGCGAGGCTGCGGCCTCCGCGCCGCCTGCGGGCGTGGTCGTTCCGGGCGCGAGCTTGTTGAGCGTCTGGCGCGCGGAGTATTTGCCAAAGCCAATGGCGGCCAGCAGATCGTGTACCG
>JAJZMO010000346.1 GCA_021798235.1 Acidobacteriota bacterium
TCGGTGGCCACGTAGCGACCGCCGGGCTTCATGTCGCAGAGCAGCGGCGTGCGCGTGCTGATGCGGTCAAAGTCGTCGACGGTCAACTCCATGCCCGCCTCATGTGCGATGGCGATCAGGTGCAGCACGGCGTTGGTCGATCCGCCGGAGGCAGCCACGCTGGCAATCGCATTTTCCAGCGAAGCGCGCGTGATGATCTGCGACGGACGGAGATTTTTTTTCGCCAGCTCGATCACCATTGCGCCCGCAGCGCGCGCAGCTTGGGTTTTCTCCGGTGCCAGCGCCGGCACGCCAGAGAGATTCATCGGCGAGATGCCGAGAAACTCGCAGGCCATGGCCATGGTGTTGGCTGTAAATTGGCCGCCGCAGGCTCCCGCACCGGGGCAGGCGTGGGTCTCCACCGCTTCCAGTTGCGCGTCGTTGATCTTGCCCGCTGCATACGAACCCTGCGCTTCAAAGACATCCTGCACGGTCAAATCTTTTCCGTCGAGATGGCCGGGCGCAATGGAACCGCCGTACAACATGAGCGAAGGAATATCGAGCCGGGCCAGCGCCATCACCGTGCCGGGCATATTTTTGTCGCAGCCCGCGATGGTGACCAGACCGTCAAACAAATTGCCACGCGCAACCAACTCCACCGAGTCGGCGATGACTTCGCGGCTGACGAGGGAGGCCTTCATGCCCTCCGTGCCCATGGTGATGCCGTCGGAGATCGTGATGGTGTTGAACTCAAACGGCGTGCCGCCTGCGTCCCGAACGCCTTGCTTGACGGCCTCGGCCAGAATGCGCAGGTGAAAATTGCACGGGCCAATCTCCGTCCACGTGTTGGCGATGCCGATGATGGGCTTCGACAAATCCTCGCGCGTGTAGCCGACGGCGTGCAGCATGGCGCGCGCAGCGGCGCGGGCTGGGCCTTCAGTCAACGCAACGCTGTTGCGCTTGGCCGCGCTGGCTCCGTTCTTGTTGGCGGTGTCGCTCATGCCTGTTTCTCCTGTGCAGCGGCGGCGCGCGGCGCCACCCAGAAGGCGGCAGCGTGCTTGGTTTCAAATGTGTCGAGCGCAGCGGCGTGGCGCAGCGTCAGGCCAATATCATCCAAGCCTTCGAGCAGACAGTAACGGCGAAAGGCATCGACGGAAAATTTGGCTGAGAAGCCCTGATCATCGCGCACGGTCTCGTCTTCCAGCGAAACAGTGAGCTTGTAGCCGGGCTTTTGCGCGCGCTGCATCAGCGTGGCAACCTGCTCCTCGGGCAGCACGACCAGCAGAATGCCGTTCTTGCCTGCGTTCGAAAAGAAGATGTCCGCAAAGGCCGGTGCGATCACGCAGCGAATGCCAAAGTCCGACAGCGCCCAGGCGGCGTGTTCGCGCGAGGAGCCACAGCCGAAGTTGCGTCCGGCCAGCAGAACCTGTGCGCCCTGATATTGCGGCTGATTCAGAACAAACTCTGCATCGGGCGTGCCGTCGGCCTTTCTGCGCCAATCGTAAAACAGAAAGTCGCCGTAGCCGGTGCGCTCAATGCGCTTCAAAAACTGCTTGGGGATGATCTGGTCCGTATCGACATTGACGCGGTCGAGCGGCGCGGCCAGCGATGTGATGGTACGAAATGGCTGCATAGTTAGCGAGACCCCCCATTGCGGTATTCCCAGTTGCGGACGTCGGTGAAGTGTCCGGTGACGGCGGCAGCGGCGGCCATGGCCGGGCTGACCAGATGTGTGCGTCCGCCGCGACCCTGGCGGCCTTCAAAGTTGCGATTGCTGGTGGAGGCGCAGCGTTCGCCCGGCTGCAAAATATCCGGGTTCATGCCCAGGCACATCGAGCAGCCCGGCTCGCGCCACTCAAAGCCCGCGCTGCGGAAGATGGCATCCAGACCTTCGCGCTCCGCTTCTTCTTTGACGATGTGCGATCCGGGAACAACCATCGCGTGCACGCGCGTGTTCACCTTGTAGCCGCTGACAACCTTGGCCGCAGCGCGCAGATCCTCAATGCGTCCGTTGGTGCAGGAGCCGATGAAGACGCGATCAATCGGAATCGACTCGATGCGTTCGCCGGGCTTGAGCGCCATGTATTCCAGCGCGCGCTCATAGGAGCGGCGGTCGATGTCGGTGGCTGCGCTGGCCGGGTCGGGCACGGCACCTGTAATGGGAACCACCATGCCGGGACTGGTTCCCCAGGAAACATAGGGCGTCAGCTCTTTGGCGTCGATGACCAGTTCGCGGTCAAACTTTGCGCCGGGGTCGGAGACAAGCTGGCTCCACGCGGCCACGGCCTGCTCCCACGCCTTGCCGGTGGGGCAGTTGGCGCGGCCCTTGAGATAGGCAAACGTGGTCGCGTCCGGCGCGATCATGCCGGCGCGCGCGCCCGCTTCAATGCTCATGTTGCAGACGGTCATGCGGCCTTCCATCGAAAGCGAGCGAATGGCCGAGCCTGCGTATTCGATGACGTAGCCGGTGGCGCCATCGGTGCCGATGCGGCCAATGATGGCCAGCGCGACATCCTTGGCAGTAACGGCGGGCGGCAGTTCACCTTCCACCGCGATGCGGAAAGTCTTGGCGCGCCCTTGCGGCAGGCATTGCGTGGCCAGCACATGTTCCACTTCACTGGTGCCGATGCCAAAGGCCAGAGCGCCGAAGGCTCCATGCGTGCTGGTATGGCTGTCGCCGCAGACGATCGTCATGCCCGGTTTGGTAAAGCCCTGTTCCGGCCCGATGACGTGAACAATGCCCTGCTTGGGCGATTGCACATCGTACATTTCGATGCCAAACTCAGCGCAGTTGCGGCGCAGCGTCTCCACTTGCTTGGAGGAGATGGCGTCGGCAATCACCAAACGGTCTTGCACAGAGGTGGTGGGCACGTTGTGGTCCACCGTGGCCAGGCAGCGCTCCGGACGGCGCACCTTGCGGCCCGCCAGGCGCAGGCCTTCAAAGGCCTGCGGCGAGGTGACCTCATGCAACAAATGCAGGTCAATGTAGAGCAACGCCGGTTCGCCTGCGGGTTCGGCAACCAAGTGTGCGTCCCAGATTTTTTCGAAGAGTGTTTTTGCTTGTGTCGTCATAAATTCCGTTTGTCCATCGGTTCTGTTTCGTTGCTAAACCGCGTGCAGTGCCTGCTTGCGGTTGACGATCTCATTGAGCGCAGCGAAGACCAACTTGCCCATCTCCTGCGTGCTGACGATGGTCTGGCCGGAGCTTTGTCCCGCTGCGCCGCTGCGGGCAATGTCTGCCGTGCGATTGCCCTGGGTCAGCACCTGATTCACGGCGGCCTCGACGGCCAGCGCATCCTGCTCCAACCCAGCCGAGTGGCGCAGCAGCATGGCCGCGGTCAAAATCGCTCCCAGCGGATTGGCCTTGCCCGTGCCCGCGATGTCTGGCGCGGAGCCGTGGACCGGCTCATACAGATTCACCTTGCCGCCCACGGTGGCCGAGGGCAACATGCCCAGCGAGCCGGTGATGACAGCGGCCTCGTCCGTCAAAATATCGCCGAAGAGATTTTCGGCCAGCACCACGTCAAAGTTGCGCGGCGTGTTCATCAGGTGCATGGCGCAGGCGTCAACATATTGATGCTCCAACGTCACGTCAGGATAGCTGGCAGCGGCTTCAGTGACGGCGGCGCGCCAAAGCTGCGAGACTTCGAGCACGTTGGCCTTGTCCACGGAGGTCACTTTTTTGCGGCGCTTGCGGGCCTGTTCAAAGGCCACATGGGCCACGCGCAGCACCTCTTCGCGCGTGTAATACATCGTGTTCAACGCAACGCCCGTGTCCTTATTCCAAGAGCGCGGCGAGCCAAAGTACAGACCGCTGAGCAGCTCGCGGACAAAGAGAATGTTCGCGCCATCGGTCACCTCCGGGCGCAGCGGCGAGTTGCCAGCCAGCGCGGAGTAGGCGATCGACGGGCGCAGATTGGCAAAGCCGCCAAGAGCCTGGCGCAGTTGCAACAGGCCCGCCTCGGGCCGCTGGCTGGGCGGCAGCGAATTGAACTCATTGCCGCCGACGGCACCGAGCAGCACGGCATCGCTGTCGAGCGCGGCGTCCAACGTCGCCGGAGGCAGCGGCGTTCCGTGGGCCTTGATGGCTACGCCGCCAATGGGCTGCTCGTTAAATGTGAACTGGTGTCCGTTCAGCTCCGCAACCGTGCGGAGAATCGTGACCGCTTCGCGCGTAACCTCTGGCCCGATGCCGTCGCCTGCAACCACTGTGATCTTCAATTGCATACAATCCCTCGTTCCCAATGCAGATGTGAAATAGCGG
>JAJZMO010000198.1 GCA_021798235.1 Acidobacteriota bacterium
CAGACTGTACTCCCATCGCGCAGGTACCGCAGAGCAGCACACTCTTCCGCGACTTTTTGAGTGGAGACAAGGCGGAGCTGAACGCTTTTTACTCTCCGCTGCGCGCCAGTAGCCAATGGATGCGGCAGGCATCCCCAGTGCCGCCGGAGCGTCGCACCGCCGTGGCGCAATTGCTGGCCGAGCAAAACAAAAATCTGGGCGCAAGCGCGGAGACGCTGGCCAACGTGCAGCGGCTGGCCTCGGGTGCCAACGCCGTTGTCACGGGCCAACAAGTGGGACTTTTCGGCGGGCCGCTGCTGACTCTGTTGAAGGCGGCCACGGCCCTTCGCAAAGCGGAAGAAGCCACGCGCGCCGGTCATGCCTGCGTGCCCATCTTCTGGCTGGCGAGTGAGGATCACGATTGGGCCGAGGTGAACCAAGCCACGCTGCCCGCACCGTTGCCGCGTGGTGCGGCGCTCGACATGCTTGCCAACGGTGGACTGCGCACCTTGCGTTTGCCAACGGCACCGGCCCACACGCTGCCAGTGGGCGCACTGAGCCTGGGGGGCGCCATTCTTCCGCTGCTGGACGAAGCGCGCGTGCTCCTGGGAGAAGATGCGGGCCACGCGTTGCTGGCCGCCTGCTACCAGCCGGAGGCGACCCTGGCGGAGGCCTCGGCCCGGCTCTTGCTGCACGTCTTCGCGCGGCAGGGATTGATTGTGATCGATGTGGCTACGCGGCCATTTCACGCTTTGGGCGCTCCGGTGTTGCGTGCGGCCATTGAGCAGGCCGAGCCGTTGCATGCCGCTTTGCGGGCGCGGGAAAAAGCGCTGGTTGCAGCTGGCTACGCTGCACAGGTGCTGGTGGCGGAGTCGTCGAGTCTGCTATTTTTGTTGAACGCCAAGACCGGCGCGCGGGAGGCGTTGCACCGGCATGCCGTTGGCCAATGGGCTGCCGGCGGGAACACGTACACCTCCGCCGATCTGTTGGCGATTTTGGACGCCGAGCCAGAGCGGCTTAGCCCGAATGCGCTGTTGCGCCCCGTGTTGCAGGATGCGCTGCTGCCCGTTTCCGCCTACGTGGGTGGCCCGGCGGAGATTGCTTATTTCGCCCAGAACGATGTGGTTTACCAGGCGATTTTAGGTCGCACGACGCCCATTTTGCCGCGCATGTCCGCAACGCTGCTGGAGCCGGAGATCGCACATCTGCTGGCGCGCTATGGCATCAGTTTGCAGGATGTTTGGCGGGAGCCGGAAGCCCTGGCGCAACGTCTGGCCGCACGCCAGATGCCCATAGAAGGCAAACGCAGGCTGGCCGCTGCCGGAGAGACGCTGGAGCGCGAACTGCAAGCGGTGACCGCGTGGATGGAGTCGGTCGATGCAGGGCTTGGCCACTCCGCCACGATTGCCGCGTCCAAAATGCGGTATCAAATGAACCGTCTGCGGCGGCTGGCGGCGAACTGGGAATTGGAACGCGCGCCCGCACTGCGCCGTCATGCGGCGCTGCTACGGCAGCATCTTTTTCCCAACGGCCATTTACAAGAGCGCGTGCTGAGTGCAGCTTGGTTTTTGCGCAACGATCCAACGGCGCTGGCGGCAACGTTGGTGGCGGCAGCGGCCAACGATTGCGATGGCCACTGGAGCCTGACGCTGTAGCCATGCGCGCCGCAGTTGTATTCTGGTGCAGGGGAGTGTGCGGACATGGCGCGGAAAGAAATGCGAGACACGGATTTTTTTGAGGTGGCTTGTCCCGACTGCGGCGCGATGCTCAAAATCGACCCCGCCACGCGCACGGTGATCGCACACACAGCGGCGCCCCGCAAGAAAACCTTTGAGGATTTTGACGCCGCCACGCGCGCCCTGCGCGAACAGGAGGCGCGGAAAGAGTCGCTCTTCCGCCAGGCCGTTGACGCCGAAAAGAACAAGGAAGATGTGCTGGCCAAAAAATTTGCTGAGGCTTTGAAAAAAGCCAAGGAAACCCCCGATGCGGGCAAGCCGCTGCGCGACTTTGACCTCGACTAAGCCCTGTGGAAAACCGCAAAGATTTGTGTAAATCGCAGCCGGGTGAGGGGCGTTCTCCGTATTTGAGTAATAATTTAGTAAATATATCCCTCTGGAAATTACCCAGTAGATATCAATATGGGGGTGCAGGGATTCTGGCCTGCAAGTCAATGGAAACAGGATGGATTCCTGCAGGGAAATCTTGAGGGAAGTTGGACAGTTTTGCGGAATTTCTGCTGGGAAATGGGCAGTGGCTTGCAGGGGTGTCCAACGGGATTCCATCGAGATTTTCGTCGTTTTTTTCCACCAACTACGGTATTCTCAAGGAGTTCTCCGCGATTGGGTGTCGTGTCGAAAGCTGGGCTGTCTGGCGCAGTCATGACGGCGGCCAATGGAGACAAGTCTTGTTGTACTTGCAGGAATTTCCCCCGGGGGGAGCGAAGTTGGATGCGAGGGCGGCGACAGTTGTCGCACCGCATGCAACCGAATCGCAGTTGTAGACAGAGCCGCAGGATGGCAGCGCAGCAGGCAATCGCATGCGCAGAGCGAAGCGGTAACCCTTGGTTGGATGTGAAGATCTCCTGAGCTCGTTGAGGTTACAAGTTATGCGTCGGAATGGATGGTTGCAACGCGGCGGTTTCCGCTCCAGCATGTCGTCTGCTGGCAACATCGTGTCGTCTCTTGCCTGCGCTCTCGCGCTTGTTTGTGCAGCGTCGCTGTCGGCGCACGCCCAGGCAGTTTTTCAGGCTGCCACCAGCACCTACAACGTGGGCAGTGGCCCTGAGGGTGTTGCTGTGGCCGATCTGAACCGTGACGGCGAGCCCGACGCGATCGTGGCCGACACGTCCGCCAACCAGATCAGTGTGATTTTGAGCAGTGGTTCCAGCTATGTGGTCAACAACTACAGCACGGGCGGCGGCTCTTCGCCGGTAGCCGTGGCCGTGGTTCCCGACTATGCCTCGCAGGGTGCGCCGGCCGTGGCTGTTTTGGAGCAGGGCAGCAGCACGGTGGCCATCTATACCGTTTCCAGCGCAGGGGCGCTGACGTTGGGCACGACGTACACCGTGGGTGCCGCACCGACGGGAATCATCGCTGCCGACTTCAATAATGATGGCATTCAGGACCTTGCGATTAGCTATCCAACCGGGGTTTCCATCCTGTTGGGCAGCGTAAGCGGCACATTTTCCAACGGCGCAGGAGACTCGGTTGGAACGAACTTGGTCGCCTTGGCCGCTGGGCACTTTGACACCACAGGCGATATGGATCTGGCGGTGGTGGATCAGGCTGCCAAGATGGTGTACATCCTCGCTGGAGACGGCAGCGGTGGATTTATCGCAGGCCCGGGCTTCCCTGTGGGCAACGCTCCAACCTCCATTGTCGTGGCCGACTTCAACCGAGATACGCGTCAAGATATTGCCGTCGCCAATTCGACCGATGCCACGGTGAGTGTGTTGCTGGGCAACGGTAATGACACCTTCCAAGCCCAAACCACCAGCCAAGTCAACGGGCCGGTGCAGTCCTTGGCGGTTGCGGATATGAACGGGGATGGGATTCCGGACATCCTGGTCACGAATCCCGCAGACAGCTCCGTGGGGGTTTTGATTGGCGTCGGAAACGGTACTTTTGAGACGGTCATGAACCCGGCGCTTTCCGGCGCTCCCTATGGCATCGCCGTCGGGGACTTTAACCGCGATGGCAAACCGGATGTGATCGTCACGCAGAACACAGCGGGCACGGCGACAGTGATGTTGAACAACACACTCCCCACGTCTCCCTTGCCGATGGGCCGCAATTTGAGCGCGCCCAATCTGAGCTACGCCACCGGCAACATGGCCGATGCCGTGACGGTGGCCGACTTTAACGGCGACGGGATCCCCGACATGGCGGTCGCCTTCTTCGAGGATTACACCGTGCAGGTGCTGGATGGTAATGGCGATGGCACCTTTGGGACTGCGGCAACCTACAATGTCGGCAGGCACCCGTATGCAATTGCCTCCGCCGATTTAAACCACGACGGACATCCAGATTTGGTTACAGCGAATGAGGCGGATGGCACGATCACGGTGCTGCTCAACAATGGCACGGGCGGTTTTACGCAAGCCCCCGGCAGTCCGATCACGGTTGGTACGCAGCCGACAGGTGTGGCCATCAAGGATTTGAATGACGATGGCATTCCCGATATTGCCGTCGCCAACTACGGCAGCAATACGATCTCGATACTGATTGGCAAGGGCGATGGTACGTTC
>JAJZMO010000337.1 GCA_021798235.1 Acidobacteriota bacterium
GATTCGTTACCATCCCCGGCTCAAAAGATGGCTTGCGGTCATGTTCTCGCCCGAGGGATTCTCAAGCAAGATCGTCCTCCGCACTGCGCCTTCCTTTCTGGGGCCGTGGTCTCCGTGGCAGGTCATCTATAACGTGCCCACCATGCATCCCGGCAACCCTGGCTATAGCAGAAGCACCTTCTGCTACGCCGGCAAGGAACATCCTGAATTCGAGCATGGCGCTCCGGTCTTCACTTACGTCTGCAATACAATGAGCGTTTCCAGCCTCGCAACGAATCTGAACATCTACTTCCCAAAAGTCGTGCGCATGTCCATGCCATCTTTCAAGTATTAAGAACCTTGCAAGTTGCCCTGGCTGGCTATCTTCCGATCCAGCGCAACCTGCCGGCGTCGAGAAGGAACTGTTGCGCCTCGCCGCACGGAACGTGAGTAGTCTGGTTGAAATGCTTCTCGATCCCGATCTCGGGATCGCTACTTTGTTGCATGCGAATGAGTCACGTGCTCTGTCGCCGTGTAATGCCAGGCTCAGGTTTGCCGGTCACAATTCACATCCGGCCCATCGATCGTCGCACATCCACAATGCTCCTGCCGTACAATCCTCGTTCTTCCCGTTTGGCATATTTCCAGGCGGGCGAACACACGAATCTATCGCCAAAAAGAAATGCGAAGAGTGGAACTGAGAATCGCCACTCTTCGCACCAGAAAGGACTGGATTAGAAGGTCAGCTTTGCACCCAGCAGCATATTGCGCGGAGCACGCGTACTGCTGGACTGACCAAATGTCCCGTCCTGAAGGTTTGTATCAACCCCATTCAAGTTGACGCGATTGAAGAGGTTAAAAGTTTCAAGCATCATTTCAAAGTTCACACCGGCACGTATCGGGACGGTCTTCTTGACCGTAAGATTTACCTCAGCGTAGCCAGGATTTCTGAACTGATTCGGAATCTCATTTCCTTCCTGACCCACCTTAGGCAGCGTGAAGTCCCCGCAAGGCAGCACCCCACCGGGGCACGTCGGGAAAATGCCTTGGCCGACCTCGTAGTCTTTGCGGCTGCGCTTTTGGTGATAGGAGGTAACAGATGGGTAGTCGTTATTATTTCCATCAGCGTTGAAATCTCCCGACCCTGGCGCAAACTGAAGGTGTCCGGCCGCGCGCTCCGCAGCATAGTTGGACGATGTAAGTGTCACTCCATCTGTTGCCGTCTGACTGATTGCAAGTGGAGCGCCCGTGAATACAGTGAACGGTTCACCGCTCTGCAGAACCGTTGTACCGGCAAGCGTCCAGCCACCGAAAACCCTTCGGGCTACACGATTCGAAAGCTGCAATCCCGGAATTTGATAGCTCGCGCCAAGCGAAAAACGATTGGGCACATCCCACGGAGACGGGGCGTAGAACTGGCTGTAGGGATACGCCACAGGGTAGTTCTGCCAATCATCTTCCGACTTTGAACGCGTATAGGATGCGGTCAGGAATCCTCCCCGTGCAAATCTTCCTTGTAGTGCGGCAACAAATGCCGCATAGTTTGCGGTTGGGCCATTGAACGCATAAGTCAGGGCACCAAAACTTGTGTTCAATCGTGTCTGCGTGCCTGACCCTGTGTAATCACCCGAACTTGAAAAGATTGGGTGATCGAGAAGATCTCCGGAGTAGGCGTTTACATCGTTGCCGTAAGACGTTGCTCCGGTATTGCCACCACCAGTTACAAGATTACCGGAATGAGAACCGACATATTCCAACGTAGCAACTAGGTTGTCTGCCAGTTGATGTCCGACGGCCAGCGACCAATTCACCGTGTGCGGCGATGTCAGATTGACATCCACACCACCTACATTCAGCTGTTGGCCGACGATGCCTCCCTTGGCATCCAATTGCTCCGGCGGGAATGCCGGGTAGGGAAACCCGAACGGATAGGTGTTCTGCGTGCCGTAACCGAAAATCGGCGCCGCCGTCGATCCGTTGTTATAGAACGTGGGAACAACGGGTCCCGGCGGATTCGACCCAAGTCCGTTTTCCGCGTTTCCCAGCGTAAAGTAGTCGTGATACAGGCCCACCCCGCCTCGAATTACCCACTTCCCATTGCCGAGAGGATCATAGGCAAAGCCGCCGCGAGGGCTGAAGACCCAGTTCAAATCGTGGTTGAAGACATGGCTCTGCTGTTTCATGTAGCCATTAGCAACTCGTTGCTCAAACGTGGAGCCCTGCCCCAGATGAAAGTTTGCCAGTACAGTACCTTTAAGTTTTACATATGGGTTTCCGAAGTTGTCATAGCGAATACCATAGTTGATCGTGAGCTTTCGCGTGACCCTCCACGAGTCTTCGGCGAAAACACCTCCGGTGGTTTCCTGGTACCCATAGTTGCGAACGGCTGGCTTGCCCGTGAGCGGATTGTAAGCCAAGCCGCTTTCGCTGTATGGATCATTGTTGATTAAATCAATCATGTTGCTGAAGTACAAGTTAGGTTGAGCGTAGGCCGCAGCAAACAGAGCGATATCATCTCCGTGCCACCCTTCATAGCCGACTTTTATCGTGTGCTGACCTACAATCTTGGTCAGCACATCTCTCCAGTGGTAGCTATGCTGGATATAATCGCCATTGGCGAAGCCGTCACCCCACCCAGTTCCGAGCTGGGCAACATTCACAATCGGGACCGAAAACAAGCCGCTCGACGGGGAGTTTCCTTCGATGCGATTGTAGCCAAAGAATGCTTCGTTGAGAGTTGTGGGAGAGAATGTGTGGGTTTCGTTCCCTTGAATGGAAAATGTATAGTAATGGCTTGTCTCATTGAATGCAGGCCGCACTGACGGACCGCCTTCAGAGATCGTATCGCGATAAAACAGTCCATAGAGCCGATCTTTCGCGAATGACTTATCGATTCGCAGATCGTACTGTCCTGAGTTGTTATAACTCGAAGAATTGAAGTTCCCTTGGTCGAACACCGGAGTGCTGCAGGGAATACTGTCCGTGCTGGGGGTATTGCAGCCAGTGTTCGCAGCGGTATTCTGCGGGCCAAACGCCTGCTGGGCTGTTTCCAGGACCTTCCGGAATGTTGCGTTGCTCGCAGGATATTTCGTCATCAGCTGAACTTCGGGACTATTCGGACGAGCATTTTTGGCAAAACTCACAAATGCAGGATCCTCAAAGCTGATGAGAGCCCCGCCATTCGAATACAACGCACGATAAGGCTCCCATGAGCCGAAAAAGAAGAACTTTCTATGTGGAATGATTGGCCCACCGAGACCGAAGGACATATTGTTCGTGTGATACGGAGCAAGCCTCTGTGGTTGCGGAATACCGAACTCACCGCGGGCCTGCAGGCCCTGATAAGTGTAGTACTCGCTGGCGAAACCATGGTAATGTCTCGTACCGGACTTCGTGACCATTACGACCTGAATGGAACTCGCGCGTCCATAGTCGACTGTATATGTGTTGGCCTGGACTGTTTCCTCTGCAATCGAATCAGCGTTCGGGGTCAGGTTCAGGACACCTGGGCGTATGCTACTGGTGACATCCAGCCCGTCCACGATATACATGTTTCCGTTCTGCCCGCGTCCATTCGCGCTCGCGTCAATGTAGTTCTCGGTGTTGAAGTTCGTGGCAGAACCAGCTCCCAGCCCCGTTACCCCGGGCGTAAGCGTAATTAAAGATGTCGGGTTCAATGCGGGCAATGGGAGATTCTGCAAAGCAGACTGCCCCAGCGTCAGTTGATTGCGGCTGTCGGCTGTATCCAACAGAGGAGATTGTGTCGTCACGGTGACGTTCGTAGACACTTTTCCGACCGGCAGGGTCAGCGGGATGTTGCCAGTCTCTCCAGCGGTGAGAGTGAACGTCGTGCGTGCCTGCGCAAAACCCTTCTTTGCAGCCAGCACTTCATAGGTCCCAGGAGGCAGACTTACAAATTGATATACGCCTCTCGCGTCCGACGTGGTGTGTGACGTTATATTTGTTCCCGTATTTGTAAGGGTGACCGCCGCACCCGGAATTGCCGCCCCTGATTGATCTTGTACCGTACCCTGCACACCGGACGTAAACTGCGCATATGCCACGGACCCGCAGATAAATATCATCAGCGCCAGGCCCAGATATTTCCTAATCTTTCGCACGATTTCCTCCTCAAAACGTTCCCAATGAATATGCCCGGGTCCGCGCGTAGAGCTGGCCCACCAGCTTAACAATTTTGCGGCTGATGTCCTCATCGGAGTGTCCCGA
>JAJZMO010000068.1:0-1525 GCA_021798235.1 Acidobacteriota bacterium
CATCAGCCCGTATTTGCGAATCATGGCATCTTCGACGGTTCGGCTGCGAAACATCGCCACATACATGTCATTCGGGTTCTTGAGGCCCAACCCATGGCCGGTAAGCGATGCAACGGCACCCAGGCTTCCAAGCTGGGATGACAACATGGAGCTCAGTGAACTCTGCTTTTTCGGCGGCAGCAATGTGGTCTTGGCCGTATATTTCTTGGGAAGCAGAAAGGCCAGGAGCAGCCCGATCACGACAGCGATGGTCAGCGTGATCAGCACAATATGCTTTTTCCGTCCAATAGTCGCCAGCAACTCCAGAAGCGAGATTTCGTCGTCCTGCTGCTGCGGCCCATTCGATTTTTCCAATGATGTGCTCGATGGTTCTGCCATGAATTCCCCTATGGAATGAAGTTGATGAAGGCAGCGCCCATAGCCATCTGCGAGAACAGCTGTGAATATTGCATTAAATTAAGAAGTTTGGAAGGCTTATACAGCTTTTCAGGCACGACGATCGTATCGCCGGGATAGACAATGAGCGAGCGAAAATCATTGCCAAAGATCGTGTGTGAATTCACCTTGCTGACTACCGATCCATCGGCGCGGATAATGAATTCGTGGCGACGGTCCGCATCCCGATCTTCGCCACCAGCCAGCTTCAAATAGTCGCCCACGCGACGTTGCCGAGAATATAGGAAGGAATTCTCATCGTAGACAGCACCGACGACGTTGACCGTGGAAGGCACCGCCGGAACCACAAACCGGTCGCCATCCTGCAAAACGATGTTTGGCAGGGAATCAGCCCCCTTGCTGTTGGGTCTCACATTGAGAACCACCCGCCCCGTCGCGCGTACCTGCTGCAAGCGAGCCAGCAGTTGTTGCTCACTGCTTTGGGCGCCCGATGCTGTAGCCAGATTCTGAGCAGATGACAAACCGCTATTGGCCGCATTGAGCGTGCTGCGCTCAATCTCGAGGCTCAGGTTTTGCACGTACTGGTTGAGCCGCGCTTGCTGTAGCACTCGCGTGGAGACTCGCGTGAAGCTCGATCCATAGAGATATGCGCCCGGTGAGAGTCCGCCAGCCTGCTGCACCAGCTCCCTCAGAGTTTCACCGGGTTTCACGCTGTAAACGCCCGCGTGTTTGAACTCTCCTTCCAGCCAAACGAACTTCGTCTGCTGCGAGAGCGGTACGTGAATATCAGCTTGCGAGAAAATGGTTACGATGTCTCCAGGCTGCAAGAGCAGATTCTGTGACTGGTCGTGATCAAGGACCAGTTTCCCAAGGTCAAACGGAATCAGGGTGGTCCGCAGCGTTTTAGGGTTCAGTCTCTCAATCACCGCATAGGACCAGTCGATATCCGGTGCCGGGAGACGGACTTTGAGCGGCGGAGGCGCGCCCAGCGTATTCTCCGTGCGAATTTGCGCCTGTGCCGCAACGCTCGAAGACGTTTGATTGCTCTGAGAGAGATACGCGTTTTGAGCTTGAAGCTGATTTTGCGTCTGAAGTGGATTCTGCGTCTGAAGTGGATTCTGCGTCTGAA
>JAJZMO010000068.1:1625-4192 GCA_021798235.1 Acidobacteriota bacterium
TTGCTGACTTCCTGTTTGAAGTGGGTTCTGGCTCTGGAATTGATTTCCCGGCGGAAGTCCGTTCTGCGCCTGGCCTTGAACCGACGGATATCCAGCAGACGAATTCGATCCAGGCTGCTGGTTCTGGAGGCTCTGGAGATTGAAGGGCCGGTTCGGCTGCATCAACGTCGGATACCTTTGCAGAGGCTCGAATTGGGGTGTTGGAAGTCCCAACTGCGCGCGCCGCCACCAGTAATTGCGGGTCACCAGGGATGCACGGTTCGGAATCAGATCCGAGAGCCGCATTCCTGGATGCCAGGCGAATCTTCCCGGGTTTGCGGTATTTCCACGCAGCGTTACCGTGTCCTTATATAGGGGAGCGATCGCATGCACCCGAATCAGGTCCCCGCTATCCACCGGCGTCGAGAGTCCAGCCGCATTAAAGGACACTTGCATGGCCTCGCGATCCTGATGATTCACAATGCGCTCAATCGATATATACGTCTTTGCTGCAATCTCAGACGCTCCCCCCGCATCCTGAATCAACTGTCCCAGCGTCTCCCCTTTGCGCAATTCATAAATGGCTGGCTGCCGTACGCTTCCGGTGATGGCAGCCTGGGGTCCTACCGGCGGAATAAAAATTACGTCGCCGGAAAGCAGATGCACGTCTTTCGACCGATTACCGCTGAGCAGTAGAGTGTACAAATCGAAATCCGTAATTACTTTTCCGTTTCGCCGGACCTCGATATTCCGCATCGAGCCATCCGTAGACGGTCCCCCGCAGGCAAACAGGGCATCAATCAGTGTGCTGAGCGAACTGATGGTATACACGCCGGGACGGCGCGCTTCTCCAACCACATATACCTGGATCGATCGAATCTGCCCCACGCTGGCGGTCAGTTGAAAATTGCGGAAAACCTTGCTTACAGCCTTCTGGAGCACTTCATGCAATGAAGACACCGGGGTGCCCGCGAGGTGCACTTCGCCAACCTGTGGCAGGTAGATCCCTCCGGTGCGATCGATGACGGGAGCAATCGAGAAGTTGACCTGTCCCCATACTTGAACAAGAACCTGATCCCCGGGCCCCAACACATAACTGAAGGGAACCGGTCCCTGATCGAGCGGCGCAAAAGTCGAAGGCACTTCACTGAACAGGGATGCACCAAAAATGGGCAGAACTATCTTTGTCGTCGAGGCAACGAATTTCTGAAAATCCGTCAGCGGTTCTGGCGGCAGGGGAATCATTACGCTTTGCCCCTGCAGGCCATAAAGTGAAAGAGATTGCAGCGTCGTGCCGTTCTGCAAGCCGGTTTGGCCTTGATTCAAGTTCTGGTACTGATTCGGGCCGTTAATGCCCATGCTGGTTAATGGATTGATGTAGCCCTGTCCCTGCTGCGTCGGAAATTGCCCAGGCTGCGGTGTCATCGTGCTGGGGTAATTTGAATTTCCTGCCGAACACAGGCCTGCTGATTGCATATCGGACGTGCATTGCTGAGTCGAGCCGTAGGGGTTTGACTGGGTTGACTGGCCGGACTGGCCAGACAGCTGCGCGGCAACGATCAGCGTGCTGACGCAGAAAAAAATTGGAAGAAGATAAAAGCGAATTCTCATGCAGTCAATAACGTCTCATTCAAAAATCGGTAACAGGCTCAACCAGATCTACGCCGCTGAAATGCGATGCCTTAGGATCGATGCAATTCCAGTCTAACGGCGCGGCCAATTCTCCGACATAGAAAATCTGTCACAAAAAGTTACTGGTTCCAATGTAAATATCGCTCCTCTCTCAGAATTCATGGAAATACGCGCCAAAGCGAAGCGCTGCAAATTCTGCATGCGCAAGCAAACTTACACAAATATTGGCGGCGCGTCCCGGCGCAAGTCTGTTTTTTCAATGAACTTCTGACGGGGCGCCCTCAATTGCCTTTATCGGTGCTCTCGTATCTCCGGCCGCTATGAACAAAAAGCCTCTCGCAAGCCTATGTGGCGGAAACCAGTATGGTTTTCCGCAGCAGCTGAGATTCCCGCCGCCTCGATTTGCACAGACCGCACGAGTGGCATTAAATGAAGCGGTGCAGCAAACTGGATGCCGTCTGTACTCGTGCCTCGACCTCCCTAAGGGTTCTGGCTGGGGGGCAAAAATCACACCAGATGTTCCGTTCTGCAAGAAGCAAAGTCGAAGGGAGAATCGTCGTGAAACGTTTTCTGATGTGTTTGGGCCTCCTCGCAGCTACCACCGTCGGTCTGTCCGCACAGATGACATCCAGCAAGCCGCACAAGCCGCCATTGAGCCCTCCTGCCAAGGCAATGGCCACCATCAATGGCAAGAGCATCACCATTGTGTACTCCTCACCCCGGGTGCGCGGCCGCCAGGGCCACATCTTTACCCGGCACGGCCTCATCAGCCACGATGTCGACTATCCGAATTGGAGAGCAGGCGCGAATGCGGCCACCACTTTTAAAACCGCGGCTAATCTCACTATTGGCAATCTGAACGTCCCCAAGGGCGAGTACACGCTATTCGTCAATATCGCTGATCCGGACCATTGGGTGCTCGTCATCAGCAAGGAAACCGGCGAATGGGGGCTGAA
>JAJZMO010000004.1 GCA_021798235.1 Acidobacteriota bacterium
ATTGCACCCGCCGCGCGCAATGACGGCGATGCGCAGGCCATTCTAGCGGAGATGCACCAGCATAAAATTACGCTGCAAGGCGGCTTCGCCGTCTTCTACCGCGACAACGAGCTGGTGAGCGCCTATCAGGTGCCGATGGATCCCGGCACGGCAGAAGATGGAATCGCCATCGACTCGTGGATCACCTCCAGCGCTCTGGTGCCGGTTCCGGTAGGCCAGCCCATTTCCACGACGATCTTGCAGGCGGCGCAGCGGCCCGATGAACCGATTCTGCGCATTGGCGCGGCGGAGTACGCGCTGGGATCCGCCTCCACGCCCAACGGAGAAGTGGTGGTGGTGGGTCTGCCGCTGCCGCAGGAGATGGGCAATGCCATTCGCAGCATTCGCGCCAGCACCGACACCTACTGGGCGCTGTATCACGCACGCCACAGGATTCGCATCACCTATCTAATGATGTTGCTGTTGCTGGCGGCGCTGACATTTTTTATTGGAAGCTGGCTGGCCCTCTTCCTCTCGAAACAGGTGACGCGTCCTGTGGAGATGCTAGCCGACTCGATGGATACAATTGCCAGCGGCGACTACACGCACCGCGCCGACATTGCCGCCGCGGGCGAACTGGGCGAACTGGTGCGCTCCTTCAACCACATGGCAGCGGACCTGGCGAGCAGCCGCGCGCAATTGGAGTCGTCCACGCGCCAGCTTTCTGCGGCGAACGCTGCGCTCGACGCACGGCGCAAGGAGTTGGAGACGGTGCTGGAAACCATCCCCAGCGGCGTGGCTGTGCTGGATGCGGACTCGCGCATCGTGCAAACCAACCGCGCCTTTTGCGAGATGCTGGACCCACAGGGCGTGCAGACCTTTGAGGGGCGGCCACTGCTGTCGCTGTTTCCCGCCGAGGCAGGCGAGGAGATTCAGCACACGCTGCGACGCAGTTTGCGCCTGGCCGCGTCCACAACAGAAATCGAAACGGGGCAGGATCCGGCCACGGTGCATTTGGCACTGACTGCGGCTCCGCTGCATACCCACGGCGGTCGCGGATATTTGATCGTGCTCGACAACGTGACCGATCTGCTGCTGGTGCAGAAACAAATGGCGTGGAAGGAAGTGGCGCAGCGCGTGGCGCATGAAATTAAAAATCCGCTGACGCCCATCGCTCTCTCTGCCGAACGCACGCAGCGCTTGTTGGAGCGCGCGGGGCAGGAGATTCCCGCAGAAACGCGGCAGCGGATTGATGAGGCCATGCAGGTCATCCGCGCCAGCGTGGAAACGCTGCGGCTGCTGGTGGGACAATTCTCCGCGCTGGCAGATTTTCCGGCGGCGCAGCCGCAATCCATCGCATTGAATGCTGTGATTGATGCAACGTTGAAGATGTTTTCTGGTCGTTTGGAGGGCATTGAGATTGTGCTGCACTTGGAGCCAGACCTGCCGCCGGTGATGGCGGATCCAGAAGCGATCCAGCGGGCCTTGACCAATCTGATCGACAACGCGGCAGAGGCCATGCGCGCAAGCCTGGTGCGTGTGTTGACAGTGCGCACCGGATGGAATGAGACGCAGACCATGGCGGAGATCATCGTCGCCGATACCGGCCACGGCCTGACGGAGGAGATGCGCGAGCGCCTGTTTCTGCCGTTTTTCTCCACGCGCAGGCGCGGTACCGGGTTGGGTCTGGCCATTGCAGCCAAGATCGTGCAAGAACACCACGGCAGCATCCGTGCCGAGGGTAATCAGCCGGCAGGTGCGCGTTTCATCGTGGAGCTGCCCTTTGCCGAGCCGGCCCAATCTGGTGCAATGTTGCAAAGCGAAAACGGAGGAGCGGCGCGGTGAATCATATTTTGGTTGTCGATGATGAGGCGGACATCCGCGCCACGCTGCAAGCCATTTTGACGGAAGAAGGTTATGCCGTCACGACGGCATCCACGGCGGCTGAAGCCGTTACGCTGGTGCGCGACGCGGTCTATGACGCGGTGCTGCTCGACATCTGGCTGCCAGACCGCGACGGCTTGGAAGCGCTCGAAGAGATTCGCAAGGCCGACCCCGCCGCCGGACCGGAGGTGATTGTCATCTCCGGCCACGCTTCGATTGAAACCGCCGTGCGCGCCACCAAGCTGGGCGCATTCGACTTTCTGGAAAAGCCGCTGACGCTGGAGCGCACGCTGATCGTGGTGAAGAACGCGACGGAGACGCGGCGGCTGCGGCTGGAGAATCAGGAGTTCCAGCGGCAAGCCTTCACGCGCGGCACCATTACAGGTGAAAGCGTGCCGGCCAAAGCCCTGCGCCAGCAGATTCGCCTGATGGCTCCCACGAATGGCCGCGTGCTCATCTATGGGGAATCCGGCACCGGCAAAGAATTGATCGCGCGCACCATTCACAGCGAAAGCCTGCGCAAGGATCACGTCTTTGTGGAGCTGAACTGCGCGGCGATTCCAGAGGATTCCATTGAGGCGGAGCTGTTCGGCTCCCGGCGCGGCGCGGCGCAGAGCGACAAGCGCGGCACCTTTGAGCGCGCACACGGCGGCACGCTGTTTCTGGATGAGGTCGGCGACATGAGCCTGAAGACGCAGGCCAAGGTGCTGCGCGCCCTGGACGAGCAGGAGTTTACGCCGGTGGGTGCGGCGCATCCGGTGCGCGTCGACGTGCGCGTGATCGCAGCGACCAACAAAAATCTGGAAGAAGAGATCGCCAAGGGCAACTTCCGCGAAGATTTTTTCTACCGGCTCAACGTCATTCCATTTTTTGTGCCGCCGCTGCGCGAACGCAAAGAAGACATTCCGCTACTGGTGCGCGAGCTAATGCGCGAATTTGGCCGACAATATGGCCGGCCGCGCGTGGAGATTGCCGACGATGCGCTGAGCGCCTTGCAGCAGTACCACTGGCCGGGCAATGTGCGTGAGCTGAAGAATATCGTGGAGCGGATGCTGATTCTCAATCCGCAGAGCACGCGTTTGGAGCGCAAGCATCTGCCGGTGCTGGTCTACCGCAATGCAGGCGCAGCGCGCAGTGCGGAGTTTCCCTCGTTGCAATCGGCGCGAGAGGCTTACGAGCGTGATTACATTCTGCGCAAGCTCGACGAGTGCCACGGCAACGTGAGCCGCGCCGCAGAAGCTCTGGGCCTGGAGCGCAGCCACTTGTACCGCAAAATGAAAACGCTCGGCATCGCAGCGCGCGAGGCGCAGGCGTAAAAATACGGGTGAGTCGGCAATCCCAGGTCTCAAAATCGAGACCTGGGGCACCCGATTTTCTGCTCGATTTCGCCCACGGTGGCCTGGGATGCTGCGGCTACTCTTTTGGCCGCGAGCCTAAATCTTCCAACTGCTTTTTCCAGTCCAGCGCATCCAAGAATGGGCCGGAGCTGCGCCAGTCCGAGGCGATCTTGACGAAGAGTTCCAGATAGACGCGCGTGCCCAGCAGGCGCTCAATCTCCACACGCGCCGCCGCGCCGATCTGCTTGAGCATCGCTCCGCCCTTGCCGATCAGAATGGCTTTTTGCCCGGTGCGCTCGCAGTGGATCGCCGCAGCGATGCGCGTCAGTGGCGGCTTGGCTCCGAGCTTTTTTCCGGCGGGAGCGGACGGCTCCTCAAAGCGTTCGATCACTACAGCGCTGGCGTAGGGAACCTCTTCGCCGGTGAATTGCAGAATCTTTTCGCGGATTAGCTCGGCGACTAAAAAGCGCTCCGGCTGGTCGGTGAACTGATCTTTGGGGTAGTAGCGCTGGCCCTCCGGCAGATGTTCAACCAGCTTGGCCGTCAGCGTTTCCAGCCCGTCCTGCTTGCGCGCAGAGATGGGCAGAATCTCCGTGTACGCGTGCTGGGCGCTCCAGTGCGCGATCAGCGGCAGCAGCGTCTCTTTTTCGATGGCGTCGATTTTGTTCAGCACCAAAAAAACGGGGCAGTCCAGCGTGCGGATCAGGCTGAGGATGTAGGCGTCCTCATCTTCGGGCGTAATCGCGCCCGGAATCGCGCTGGAGGCCTGCGCCGCAGTCTGGGTTGGGGTCTGGGTTGGGGTCTGGGCCGGGGAGGGCGCGCGCAGCGTGCGCGTGGCGTCGACCACATGCAGCACCACATCGCGCGAGCTGAGCGCCTCATGCACCTCTTGCAACATGCGCTTGTCCAGCAGGGTGGCGGGCGCATGCACGCCGGGCGTATCCACAAAGACGATCTGCGCCGCCGGGTGCTTGCCCTTTTT
>JAJZMO010000156.1 GCA_021798235.1 Acidobacteriota bacterium
ATCTCTTTTTGCTGGCCGCGGTTTTCAGCCGGATTCTTCCGCACCCGTGGTGGAACTTCACTGCCGTCGGTGCCTCGCTGCTCTACTTTGGCGCGCGCCGCAGCCCTCGCCAGTACATTTTGCCGGTGTTGGTGCTGGCCGCAACGGACTACTACCTGACTGCCTTCGTCTACAGCTATCCCTTTCACCTGCGGGATTACGTGGTGGCTTGGGCTTGGGCGCTGGGCGCATGTTTTCTGGGCCGCGTGCTGCTCAGTGGTTCTGTCAGTGCGGGGCGCATCGTCGGCGCAGCCCTGGCTTCGTCCACGTCCTTTTTTCTGCTGACCAACTTTTCTGTGTGGATGGGCTTCGGCATGTATCCGCACACGCTCAGCGGCCTGACAGCCTGCTACATCGCCGGGCTGCCGTTCTACCGCAATGATGTACTATCCACTACGCTGCTGACGGTGGCAGTCTTTGGCATTCCTCTGCTGGCGCAGCGGATTGCGCAAAGTCTGCGTGAAGGCGGGTCGAGCGCCATCGCCGGGTAGAGCTTTTTCGCTTCGAGTGGGAACGTTCTCTGGGAAGAGATATACACTCCCACCCTAGCCGCAAAGTGCCCGGCTAGGGTGGGGCACCCGTAGATTCTGATGGTGCCCTGCGGATTTTGTTGCCCCTCGACTCGAAAATGCTCTCTTTCCGATTTTCAGATGGCTGCGGAGGGCCGGTGCGTCCACTTGCGCCAGCCGAGGAAAACAGCGGCAGCCAGCAGCAACAGGAATCCCAACACCAGGCCCAGTCCATGCAGCCGGGCCTGGTGCGTTACCAGCGTGACGATCTGCGGGCCGTAGCGCACGGTCAAAACTCCCAACACAAGGTAATGCAGCGTGCGCCCGCAGAAAACGGCGGCCATGTAGGGCAGCACGCCCATTTCAAAAACGCCTGCGCCGAAGGCGAAAAGCTTGAAGGGCGTTGGCGGTGGCAGACTGGCCGGGATCAGCACGGCCCAGAAACTTTGCCGGGCAAAGCGGCTGTGCAACTGGTCAAATTTGGCGCGATCCACGCGGCGCAACAGAAACAGCTCCCCACCGGCGCGGCCTGCAAAAAAGGGAACCAGCGCGCCCAGTGCTGACCCCAGCCCCACTAGGATTGCGTACACCCAGAAGCGGCTGCGATCGGCCCAAATATAGCCCGCGACGATGATGTCCATCGGAATGGCGATGGAGGAGGTGTCGAGCACGGCCAGCGCGGCCACGCCCCAGATGCCCAGCGGCTTCAAAACCGCCAGCAGCACCAGTTTGGCATGCAACAACCAGCGTCCCAACGTGTGATTCATCCTGCTCCCATGCGTTTGGCTAGTTGTGCGCCCCGGGCGCAGTGGCGTGGTCGGTTTGCCCGGCCAGCAGGGCCAGCGCGTGTTCTAGCAGTGGCAGCGCCGCCTCCAAAGAAGCCACCGCTCCACGCGGACTGCCCGGCAGGTTCAGAAGCAGGGATGTGCCGCGCGTGCCACAGACGGCACGGCTCAGGGCAGCGAGCGGCGTTTGCAGTGCGCCCACGCTGCGCATGCGCTCGGCCACGCCGTCCAGAATGCGGTCGCAGACGGAGCGCGTGGCCTCAGGCGTGCAATCCCGCGGGCCTATGCCAGTACCGCCAGTGGTGACGACCAGACGGGCCTGATCCGCAGCGGTGCTCAGGGCAGCGGTGATCTGTTTCGGATCGTCGGGAACGATGTGCGTGCTTGCAATGAAAAATCCTACCGCGCGCAGCCGTGCCGCCACCGCAGGCCCGGATTCATCCGTGCGCGTGCCGGCAAAGCAAGAGTCGCTGACGGTGATGACAATGGCGGAGGCCGCAGTGCCCACAGGCTGATTTTACCGTTCCGGGCAGGAAACCGTTTTGAGGTTCCATCCGTCAAAGAATAGTAAGATACAAGCTGGATTTCCACGCAGGTCCTCGCGCAGTGCGTGGGCCGCCCGTGCAGAACTTCAAGCCAAGCATGGCCACCACGCAAACACCACCGAGTCCGCCAGAACGCCCGCAGGAGCCGGTGCGCGATAGCACGCGCGCCCGCTACGAATACTACGAGCATCACGAACTGCTGAGCGTTATTGATGATCTGGAAGATGAGCGCTCCAAGGCCCGCGTGCGCGAAGGCATTTGGATTTCGCTGATCCTGCACATCATTATTTTTTGGTTCATTTCTTACGGGCCGCATGTGCTCTTTCATCGCCCCTACGTGGTCAGCCCGCTGACGGAGTTGGCCAAGCGCGACAAGCAACTTACGTTTTTGAATTTGCCGCCGGACCAGTTGAAACCGCAGAAGCCGAAACGGTCCGACATTATTTCCGACAAAGACCGCGTTGCGCAAAGCGCGCATCCCACGCTGGACAAAAAGACGCTGGAAGATCTGCAGGCCATGCAGCGCTCGGGCAGTGCAGCTCCGCCGCCGCAGCCCGCGCAGCAGGCGCAGAACGCGCCCCAGCCGCAGCAGGCCTTGCCTGCCGAGCCAGCTCCGCAATCGTCGATGCAGCAGCCACAGCAGCAACCGCCGCCGCAGGAGCAGGCGCAATTGAATATGCCCAGCGCGCCCAGGCCGGACCAGCCACGCAACCAGAATCCGAACCAGAACCAGACGCAGCCGGCCAAGCCGACCATGTCGGTGAATCAGATGATCCGCAACGCCGTGCAATACGCGGCCAATCACGACGACGGGAACCTGGGCAACAATGGCGACAACGCTCCGGATGCGCATCCGGGCATGCAGTCGGGGGTTGAGGTGCTCAGCGACACGATGGGCGTGGACTTCGGCCCCTACCTGCGTCAGGTGATCCAGGCCACGCAGAATAGCTGGGATATTTTGATTCCAGAGTCGGCGCGCGCTCCCTTGCTGAAAAAGGGCAAGGTGGCGATTCAGTTCATCATCGCTCCCGATGGCACCGTGCAAAAGATGCAGTTGATCGGCCCATCGGGTGATGTTTCGCTCGACAAGGCGGCCTGGGGTGGCATTCTGGGCGCGTCCCCGTTTCCTCCGCTGCCCAAGGAATTCAAAGGGCCATATCTGGCGCTGCGCTTCTACTTCCTCTACAACGAGCGCCCCGGCGAGAATTAGCCATGGTGCGCAGGCCTGATAGCGCGGAAACCAGCAGTATGAATGCGGCAGAGAATCTGCACGCGGAGAACCAGCGTGCATTGCGCCGCCGCCAGGCGCTGGGTTTGCTGTGGCTGGCGCTGCTGGTGCTTGTCGTTTGCGCCGTGCGCGCAGGCCTCCACGCCATTCTGCTGCCGCGCTGGTGGAATCTTTGGTGAACAGCCCAGCCGCGATGCAGCCAGATCCGTACACAGCACCGGATCCTTGGCTGGTTATTCTGCTGGGTGCCACTGCCAGCGGCAAGACGGCGCTCTCGCTGCATCTGGCGGAGGCGCTGAGTGGCGAGATTGTCAGTTGCGACTCGGTCGCGGTCTATCGTGGCATGGAGATTGGCGCGGCCAAACCCACCGCCGCAGAGCGCGCCCGCATCCCGCATCATCTGCTCGACATCACCACGCCAGACGTGGCCTGCACGGCTGGGGATTACAGCCGCGCCGCCCGCGCCGCCGTGCGCCAGATCGCCGCGCGTGGACGTGTGCCGATCGTGGTCGGTGGCACAGGCCTGTACTTACGGGCGCTGCTCAATGGACTGTTCGAAGGGCCACCGCGCTCGGAAGAACTGCGAGAGCGGTTGCGGCAACGTGCGGCAACGCGCGGCAGCGCTTGGCTGCATCGGATGCTGGTGCGGCTGGACGCCGAATCTGCCACCCGCATCCACGCCAACGACACGCCCAAGCTCGTCCGTGCGCTGGAGGTCTGCCTGACGGCGCGACGGCCGCTCTCCCAAGCCTGGAGCGCGGGTGCGGAGCCATTGCGCGGCTTTCGCCTGTTGCGCATCGGCCTCAATCCGCCCCGCGAGGAGTTGTACGCGCGCATCAACGCGCGCGCCGCAGCGATGTTTGCGCAGGGATTGTTGGAGGAAACGCACGAGCTGCTGGAGCAGTATGGCCCGGAGTGCCGCGCGCTCGGTGCGTTGGGCTACAAGCAGGCTGCGGAGCATCTGCGCGGAGCCTGCACGCGAGCGCAGGCTGTGGCCGCTGCGCAGCAGGGGCATCGCAATTATGCCAAGCGGCAGGGAACTTGGTTCCG
>JAJZMO010000036.1 GCA_021798235.1 Acidobacteriota bacterium
CCTTGGCTTGTTCGAGCAGCTCGCGCAGGCGCACTTCATCGAGCGGCTCGCCTTGCAAGGTCTGTCGCAAATCTTCATTCAGCACAAACTCCGCGGCCAGCATCAAGGCTTGCGGACGCGGCATTCCGCTCTGGCTCAAGAAGTGCAGCAACGAGGTGTGATCTTCGTAGACGGAACGTAGGTGGCCTTCCATCTCGCCGAGCGTGGAGTCCAAGATGCGTTGCAGAATGTTGCGCTGCTCATCGCGGAAGAGCGAAGTGAGCGAGTAGGCCGTGGAGCCGAAATAGCGATCAAAAAGACGGATCACCTCCGGCAGTTGTGCGCGGCCCACCGCGGCGCGCACCTCATCCACAAAGGCTGGGAAGGGTAGGCTCTTCGCGCGCTCCTTGCCATTGGAACCATTGGAGCGGCGCACAGCGGCAGATAGATTGTGGTCGCCCAGGTGGAGCACGGCAAAGTCCACTGGCTCGCATTCCTCTGTAATGCGCGAGCGAATCTCCGCTTGGCCGAGCACGATGCGCCCGCGCCCGGTGCTGAAGACCTCCAGCGCTGTGCGGCGCACGTCAAAGCAGAAGAGGTGACCCTCGTCGGGATAGGCCTCAAAGCTGGAGCGGATGGCGTAGTGCGCGCCGACTTGCTCCAGGCCCAGACGTTGGCCGCGCACATGGCGTTGATAGAGCGCAGCGCCGTTTTTCTGTTCAGGCACATTGCTTTTGGCAGCGGCGATGCGCTGCACAAACTCCGGCTCCAACGCAGCGCCCGCATCCCCAAAGATTTCGGCAGCCAGTTGCAGCACGCGCCCGGCATAGGCCAGCACCTGTACGGTTTCAATGCCGGAGATGTCGTCAAAGAACCAGCCGCAACTGGTGTACATCAGCAGGGCGTGGCGCTGCATCTCCAGCAGCTTGATGGCGCGTGTGCGTTCCGTTGCGTTGAGCGGGTGCGTGGCGTGCTGAGCGAAAAAACGCTCCATGTTTTGAGGGGAACGATCCAGCAACACGGCGATGTAACTATCACGCGCGGCCCAAAGGTGATGCAGCAGCGGCGCAGCGGCTTCCTCAGCCAGCGGTGCGATGGCGTCGCGCAGCCAGTCCAGCGTCGCGCGCAAAGGCGCTCGCCATTTTTGATTCCAGCCCGGGTGGCCGCCATTGCAGCCGCAGTCGGAGCGCCAGCGTTCGATGCCATGTGCGCAACTCCACGAGGTGTTCTCGTGAATTTCGGCCTCCCATGCAGGCGGAAATTTTTCGAGGAACTCCCCGTAGTTGGTGAGGCGCACCTTCTTGTTTTGCTCCAGGTAATCCAGCGCGTAAGCCAGCGCCATCTCGCCATACTTGTGGTGGTGGCCATAGCTTTCGCCATCGGTGGCAATGTGTACGATCTGCGCTTCCGTGTCCTGCTCGTTGGCTCCGGCGAGCAGGCGCTCCGCAAAATCTTTGCCGTTGTTCAGAATGCCTTCAAAGGCCACGGCGCGTGCAGTGAAGCCATCGTAGAAAAAGACGGCGATGCTGCGGCCCTCGCGCAGGCGCACAAGATATGGCTGCGTGGGGGGCACGGAGGCGTTTGCGGTTTCCATCCACTTGGATTCGGCAGCGGTTTCGCTTGCGGCTGCCCCGGATTTTTCTTGCGCAGGTGGGATTTGTCCGGGCGTGCTCTCTGTGGCGAGACGAATGCGCGCGCACTGGTTGGGCGCCAGAATCGTGAAGCGGATGCCGTGCTGGGCCAGCAGGTCCAGGCTTTCCAGATCGACGGCCGTTTCCGCCAGCCACATGCCTTCCGGCTTGCGGCCAAAGCGGTGCTCAAAGTCCGCGATGCCCCAGCGGATTTGCGTGATGCGGTCGCGCGTGGTGGCCAGCGGCAGAATCATGTGGTTGTAGACCTGCGCCAACGCCGAGCCATGGCCGCCATATCGCACGCGGCTGGCGGCGTCGGCGTCCAAAATCCTCTGATAGGTGCGGCCAGCATTTTCTTGCAGCCAACTGAGCAGCGTGGGGCCAAAGTTGAAACTGATGCGCGCATAGTTGTTGACGATGCGGATGATTTTGTTTTCGTCATTCAAAATGCGGGCTGCGCCATTGGGCGCGTAGCACTCGGCGGTGATGCGGTCGTTCCAGTCGTGATAGGGGGCGGCAGAGTCCTGCACCTCGATCGCCTCCAGCCAGGGATTCTCCCGGGGCGGCTGGTAAAAGTGGCCGTGGATGCAGATGTAGAGCGGCTTGTGTGGCATGGTCAACTCTTCCGTTTTTTGGTGCGCTGGGCCGCGGTCGCGGCTTGTTTTTTCGCGGGCTTTGTCGGCGGAGCCGCAGCTTGAGCGGCCAAATCGCAGGCCCGCCACAGATACCAACTGGCCACGCTGCACCAGGGTTGCCAGCGCGCGGCCCGCTTGCGAATCACCTCGGCTGCGGGCAGATCGGCAGGCTGCATGCGCGCGCCCGGATCCAGGCCAAGAAAGGTGAGCGCAAAGCCTTTGCGTATGCCGTAGTCGCCCACGGGTAAAACATTGGGCCGGCCCAGGCGAAAGAGCAGCAGCATCTCCACCGTCCAAACGCCGATGCCGCGCACGCGCGTCAGCTGCTCCACAATCGCTGTATCGTCCAATTTGCGCAAGTGCGCGAGTGTGGGCACCACGCCGCTTTGAGCCTTTTCTCCCAAATCGCGCAGCGCAGCCAGCTTGTTGGCCGAGAGTCCGGCGGCGCGCAGGGGCGCATCGGGCAGGCGCAGCAGCGCCTCGGACGTGGGATGCGCATCGCCAAAAAGCGCCAGCACGCGCCCGTGGATGGTCTGCGCAGCCCGGCCATTGAGTTGTTGATGCACGATTGCTTCCAGCAGCGCTTCCAAGGGCGAGGCCGTGGGCTTCAGCCGTAGCGTGAACGGCCCGGCGCGTTCCATCAAGCGCGCCAGCTTGGCGTCTTGCGCAGCCAGCGTGCGGCAGGCCAGCGCGGCATCATACGGCACGGAGCGGGAGCGGGCAGCCATTGTGCTCCCAGTCTATACACGGCGCGGAAATGCGCAAAGATGGCTGCGGCAAGTGTTCTTGTTTTTAGATGGTCGGTGTCTGCGTGGAGTGTGTGCGCACACAAATAAAAAAATTCCCGAAACGATTGCGCGCGATGTGATTTCCATCACCCTTGTTGCGGCGCAGGCTTTACGCGTGTGTGATGCGTGCTGTATTTTGTTTATGCAATCGAATTTCGTGCAGACAGTTGCGCGAAATATGCTGCAAGGGTTTGCAGGCTGCGCGTCTGCTGCTATACTTAGATGTTCGACAGCGAAAAAAGTTGCACAGGGTGTTTGGAGTCGCTCGCGTGGCCTACAACACACCTTTTGTGTGAGTGAAACGAACAAAGCCATGGCCACGATGCCATGCGAATGAAGCAGGACTTCACTTTCATGGCGCAGATTTTTGACCGCAGCTCCAACTCCCTGGCCAGAATCAGTCTGGTTCTTTCCGGCATCATTGTTATTTCCTTGGGCGTGGCCCTGAACTACCTGCAGCGCTCCCCCTGGGTGACGCGCCAAGGGCAGCGCGCAGACCAGCCGGTTCCCTTTAGCCACAAGCACCACGTGCAAGGCCTCGGCTTGCAGTGCCAGTATTGCCACACTTCTGTTGAGAAGTCGGGCTACGCAGGCATTCCGCCGACCAAGACCTGCATCAATTGCCACGCGCAGATTTGGACAAACGCCGATCTGCTGGCCCCGATCCGCAATAGCTGGGCGACCGGCCAGTCGGTGGTTTGGACCAAGGTGCATGACTTGCCGGACTTTGTGTACTTTGATCACTCCATCCACGTCAACAAGGGCATTGGCTGTTCCAGCTGCCATGGCCGCGTGGATGAGATGCCGCTGATGTACCAGGAAAACACGCTACAGATGGAGTGGTGCCTGAACTGCCATCGCAATCCAGCAAAAAATCTGCGGCCCACCTCACAGATTTATCAAATGGCTTGGCAGGGGCCGAGCAGCCTGAATCCCGTTTGGTGCGCAGCCCAGGATCAGCCGGGCGTGCCGACGGCGCAGACCGTGGATTGTACGCTGCGCGATCCAGAATCGGCGGGCGCGCAAGTGGCTGCCTTGGAGATTCCCTCG
>JAJZMO010000025.1 GCA_021798235.1 Acidobacteriota bacterium
TCCATGGCCGTTCAGGTGAGCTTGGACATGGTGCGTGAGTTTGTACCCAAGTTGAGATTTCTCTTTTGAAGCATGGGAATATTTTTCTGCGCATGGGACAAAATTCTTTTGTGGAGACAACGATTCTGCTGTATTCCCGGCTAGCCTAGATGGGGAGAAGTGGAGAAGCCGCCGCCACATGACACAGAGCCAACGCCCTAGTCAGATGCGCAGAGCTGTATGGGGGGCCGTGTGCTTTTTTCTCCTTGCGATCGCGCAGAAAGCGTATGGGGGGAATGTCGCAGCGCTGCCAGACGCCCCGCAGCCGGTCTCGACCTTGAGCGGCGTGCAGCCATACCTGATGCAGTTTGGGGGTGGGCCGGGCAGCGCGAGCGGCGAGAATACCAATCCGCGCGGCAAAAACACACCCAGAGCGGTTCTGGCTCCAGCGCCCGATTGGCAGGAGTGTGTGCCCAACGCATCGACGTCCCTATCGGATTCGATGAGCTGTGCCCCGGCGAAAAAGCCCTTCGCCTTGTTTTTGAAGAGTCCACTGGTGGCACCGATGACGGCTCGGGACAAATTGATTTTGGCCACGCGGGATATTTTTGATCCATTCAACCTGCTGACGATTGCGGCCAATGCAACCTATAGCGTGGAGTCGGACTCGCATGGGGTTTATGGCCCAGGGCTGAATGGCATCGCCAAGAATTCCGGGGTGAATTTTACGGAAAATATGACGGGCGAATATTTTGGAACGTTTATGGTCTGCTCCCTGGCGCATCAGGATCCGCATTATCACCGACAGCCCTACCGTTCGATTCCACGGCGTGTTCTGCATGCGGTCGTGCAGGTGGTCTGGACCCAAAGCGATCGCGGCAGCCCCATGTTCAACTACGCCAACTTTGTTGGGGGCATTGCCACGGCAGTCGTCAGCAACACGTTCGTTCCCGGACCAGGGCAGCAGGGATGGGCCAACACGTCGAGAAATCTGGCGTTGGCCTTTGCCTCCAGTCCCTCCGGAAACTTGGTTACCGAGTTTCTTCCGGATATCGCGAGCCATATCAATCTGCACGTGGTCATTTTTCAGCGCATCTTGAACTCCGTGGCCAATGAGGACGGCGGGGCTGTGCAATAGCAGCCCGGTTTCCCATTAGGGAATGCAGCGGTCTTGCGCAGATGTGATTGCAGTCACGGTTTCAGGCGCGCGGACGATAAAAGAAAAATTTGCCCTCAAGTTTTTTCAGGCCTGTCCGATGCTCACTCTGACACCCACCGGAGCATCCTGTACGAAGATGCCTGCTTCGGCGATGGACGACAAAAACCGGAAGCTATCGAGTCCGAAACGGAACAATGAGGATCACCATGCGAATCTCCCATAAAATCTTCAGCAAAGAACAGGCCGCCATACTGGCTTTATCTGTGGTGGCTGCGATTTGTCTGCTGACCGGATGCAGCAGCACGGCGGCAGGCACGGGTACTTCTCCTCTCAGCACATCCACGGCACCTATGGTGGTAACGGCCAGCGATGCGCCGCTGAGCAATATCCTCTCCGCTGCGGTAACGCTTTCCAGCGTCAGCTTGGGCACAGGCACCAGCACGGCCACGGTGATCAGCCAGCCTGTTACGGTGGAACTCTCCAGCCTGGGTGCGGTGCAGGAGCCGATTGAACTGACCAATGTCGCTTATGGCACGTACAACTCCGTCACGCTTACGGTTGCCTCTGCCGTGGTTTCGTATGTGAACAGTGGGGGGCAGGTTACATCGGCCACGGCCACGCTTGCCTCGCCAACGGTGACAATAGCCTTGTCGCCTGCGCTCACCATCAACGCCAGCGGTGAGGCGCAGGTGCAGTTGGCCTTCAATCTGGCGCAATCGTTTAGCATCACCGGCAGCACGGTCACCTTCACTCCGACGATGAATACCACCGGGGCTTTGGTGAGTGCAGAAAACCCCAGCGATCGGCAGATGGAGGTCACCGGCAGCGCGGTTAGCATCAGCGCCACCTCCATCACGTTGCAGGCGGGCGATTCTGGCAAGCAATTCAGCTTTACCATCAATAGCTCCACGCAATTTCCTTCAGGTGTAACCGCATCCTCGATTCAGGCGGGAACCATCGTGCAGGTGCAGGCGCAGGCGCAGGCCGACGGCACGCTGCTGGCCACGATGATCACGCCAGAGTCCGCAGACAATGGTTCTGGCCAACAGGAGGATGGAGCCAAGGGAATCGTGACGAGCGTGACGCAAAGCGGCGGCGTGCTCACCGGCTTCAGCATGGTTCCGCGGGAGAGCTATGGCAGCTTGAGCAACGCTGCCGCCACGCTGAGCGTGAGCGTTGCGCAATCGACCACCTTCAATCTGCCAGAGGAGGCGCAGCAGGCTGGCGTCGCTGCGGGAGCCTTTACCAGTGCGGAGGTCTTTCCCGGCCAGGCCGTTGTCGTGGCTGGTACCGCGGGCACAGGTGGCGTGTTGCAGGCGCAACAGGTGACGCTGGCGGCTGAGAGCATCGCAGGCACGCTGGCAGCCGCGCCGCAGGGAACCAGTCCCAACTTCACCTTCACGCTCACCCTGCCGACCACGGCGCTGTTGACCACGTACAGCAACCTCACGGCACTCAACGCGGCCACCAACACCAACACGGAGTTTACCAATTCGTTGAGCGCTTCCAGCTTTGCTACGCTGGCCGCCAGCACCAGCGTGGAGGTGCATGGCTACCTGATCGAGAGCGGCACCAGCGGCTATATGCTCTACGCCGCAGGCATCGGGCAGGTGGAGACACCAGAGAAACCAGAACCGCCTGAGTCATCGGGCGGCTCGGGCAGTAGCAGCTCCAGCGATAACTAGAAACAGGTCGAGCCTGCGCTCGTGCGGCTATCGCGTCACCGTGCTGTAAAAGACGTTGCCGCCGGAGCGCAGGTCTCTTCCATAGCCGAGGATGAATGCAAAGCGTCCCGGCGCGGTGATGGTGGCTTGCACGCCGGTGTCGGTCATCCATCCGTGCGCGCCAAAGTACGGCGAGCCATCCCAGATGTTGCCCGAGTCCAGAAACGGACCAAGCTGCAAGCGCACCCAAGGGGATTGAAGCGCCAGCTTGTCGATTTCCGTATTGGAGAGAAGATAATTTCTACCCAGCGGCGCGTTGCCTTTTTCTCCGTTCACCAGGCCGAAGTGGCCGCGCATCCACAGCGGATTGTCGCGGTCAAAGCCGAGCAGGAACAGATCATCAAAGGGAACGGTGTTGAAGGTTCCGCCAGCGCGCATCTGTTCGGTGGTTTCATAATCCTGGCCACGCGCCTGCGGCAGCCAGTGCGCCAACAGCGATCCCTCTGCGCTGCCAGCGCGGTCGAGTGGAGAAGAAAAGAATTTCTCCACAGCTCCCGTGGCGCTGCCGGTCAGCATGAAGCGATTTTGCGGAATGCGTAGCAGCGTCGCTTGTGCGCTGAGCCGTACAGTCAGGCCCGCTGTGCTGGTGAAGAATGGATTTGCTCCGGAGGGAATGCCAGCGAGTGAGCGGAATTTTCGATCAGAAAATTCTGCGGCCATCGACCACTGCCAGCGCCAGCCTTCCAGCAGGCGCAGCTCGAGGCCGACAACGGCGCGCTCCACATTCACGCTAGCCAGCGCAGGCACAGCGGGAATGAGCGTTTTGGTGAGGAGCCAGTTTTCATTGCGGCCATCGAAGTACAGCCGCAGCCGCTCCTGCGGTCCCACCGGCGTGGGCGTCTCCAGTTCACTGGTCAGCATGCGCTTTTCATCGTCCCAGCGCACGTAGGATTTCCAATTCAATCCCTTGTCGTTCAGGTTGTAGAACTCAGGGTCCACGGCCTGATAGGGCAGGCTGCGCGAAAACGCGGCGAGATTGCCAATTGGATTTTTTCGCCAGGAGGGCCGCTGGCTCGCGTGGAGCACCAATCCAAAGCTTCCATCCGGCTGCGCGGCCAGTGCATAGAATCGCTGCGGAAACAGAGCGAGCGCAGCCAGTTGCGCATCCGTGGTGCGATATTGTTGCAGCGTCCAAACGCTGTCTGGAGCAAAGTTGAAGGCGCGGTCCAGCAGCAGCGGATCGACGTGCGGCTGCGGCTGCACGGTCAGGTC
>JAJZMO010000032.1 GCA_021798235.1 Acidobacteriota bacterium
TCGCCGGTGAGCTTGATGGGGTAATCGAAGAAGCGGCGCAGAAAGTAGATTCGGCTCTTGCGCGGGCGCACCAGCATGACGAGATCCGGATCGCCGGAGGCGGACGCGGAGCCGGTGGGGAGGGTGCGCTGTTTGTTCTGGTAGCTGATGGGCACGGCGGACGGTTCGCCCTCGGCCACGGCGGCGGGCATCAGGTCCAGCCACCACTCCATGACACGGTCGGACTTGGAAAAAAAACGATGGCCGCCAATGTCCATGCGGTTGCCCTTGTAGCGGATGGTGCGCGAGATGCCGCCAATTTCATCGGTGGCTTCCAGGACGATGGGATGCACGTCGGAGCGGCGCAACAACTCGAGTGCGGCAGTGAGGCCGGCGGGGCCTGCACCAATAATGACGGCGGTTTTTTTCATGGTCGTGGGTGGCGTGGCGGTGCGGTCGGATTGAATTCGGGCTGCTTCTTCCATTGTACGGATTCCCTGCCCGGCAACAACCGGAGGAATCTGCAAGGGAACGGTGGTGTGCTGTGGCTCGGATTAAGGTCGCGTGGAAGCAGCGCGTCTACCCATTTGCAAGAAAACGATTGTTGCCGTTTTGCTGGCGTGATAAAAATTATCCTCCTGACAAATAAAACCTGCACGGTGCATCTGTGCCGAGATTGCCGGGAAGATGCGAAATCCTGTACGCGAAGGAATCCCCGCCATGAAGCCTTGGAAGCTTGCCTTGTTTCTTGTGGCATGTACGTTGTCCCTGTCGTCGATCGCCCATGCTGCCCCCGACTGGACAGCACCTACGCCAGAAGAGTTGAGCATGAAGTCCGAGCCTAAGGCTCCGGGTGCGGTTGCCATTTATCTGGACCGGGAAGAGACAGATAGTGGTTTGAAATATCTAAATACAGTCCTGATTCATCGGCGCATCAAGATTTTGAAAGAAGCCGGAAAAGACGCATACGGCAATCTCAAGATTCAGTATGCCTCCGATTGGGAAGGAATCTATGATTTCCAAGGCCGAACGATCCATAGCGACGGGACCGTGATCCCCTTCCAAGGCAACGGGCTAGATCAGGTGGAGGTGAATGCCAACGGCGAACATGTTCGCGAGAAAGTCTACGCCATGCCCGATGTGCAGGTGGGCAGCATTCTTGAATTCCAATTCACGGTGAGTTATGTGAATGATCTGATTATGGCGCCAACCTGGTATTTGCAGTCTAATTTGTTCACACGCAGAATTCATAACGAATTCATTCCGTTTCGTATGAGCGCCACGCGGTTTCTGCTAGATCCATACGGCAACGTCATGGCGATGCTGGCCTATACGAGTGTATTGCCGGATGGGGTGCGACCACAAAAGCTGACCCATGCAACCATTGGGAATGAAGGCGGCGATGTGGCCGGAGTATGGACGTTGGACATGCAGGATGTACCGCCGCTCCCGCACGCCGCGCATCTGCCACCGATCGACGGGCTATCCTACCGGGTACAGTTTTTCTACTCATCGTCTGGATCGCCGCAGGAATTTTGGAAGGATGAGGGAAAGTACTGGTCCAAGAGCGTCAATAAATTCGCCAAGCCGGGATCGCAGGTGCAGGCCGCAGTTGCTTCATGGAAGCAAGGCTCGCAAGAGCAGACGCTACGAGCCATCTACGCCGCAGTGATGCAGGTGCAGAACACAAGGTATCTGCACGATGGCAGCGTTTCGGCGGCAGAGCAGCAGTCGCCATCGAAGAGCAGCGATGATGTTTGGACGCGCAAGCGGGGCACGCCACAACAGATTACACGGCTCTTTGTAGCCATGTCTCGTGCTGCAGGGATGCAGGCATACGTGATGGATGTGGCGAATCGAGACAAGGATATATTTTCTGCGAGCGACTTGAGCATGCAGCAACTCAACGGAGAAGTTGCCATCGTCAAAGTGAATGGGCAGGAGCAGTATTTTGATCCGGGAGCGTTGTACTGTCCTTATGGTCAGTTGGAGTGGGTGCATACACTCGCGGGCGGACTGCGGCAGACAGACTCTGGCACGGCCTTGGCGCAGACCCCCGGCATCAGCTACAAGGACACGTCCACCCAGCGGACGGCCAGCTTGTGGCTGGCCACGAACGGCACGGTGAATGGCACCGTGCAGTTGGTCTTCCGAGGACAGCAAGCAATACATATACGCGACCAAGTGGCGGATAAGGATGATGCAGGCGCAACCAAGGATTATGAAGAACTTTTGCGTTCGATGGTACCCAAGGGCATGACCGTGCACCTGACCAACGTGGCCAACGCCAAGGATGGCGAGCAGCCGTTGATTCTGGAGTATCGCATCAGCGGGCCAGTGGCGACGGTGCTATCGAATCGGCTGCTGGTTCCCTCGCAACTCTTTCGGGCGCAGGCCAAGCAGGTTTTTGTTTCGCCAGTGCGCAAGGTTGGAGTGTATTTTCATTACCCGTACACGATGGTGGATCAAGTGGAGTTGAAGCTGCCAACCAGTGTGAAGGTAGAGAGCCTGCCCAAAGACGTGGACGCTACGGATCCGCAAGTGGCCGTTTACCAGACCAAAACGGTGCAGACGGGCAATACCGTTACCTTCCAGCGGATGATGGTGCTGGCATCGATTTACATCGATACCAAGGATTACGCGCAGCTACGCAACTTTTATAGTCAGGTGAATACTGGTGATACATCGTCTGCGATTTTTCAGGTTGTCCCAACAGCAGCGGCCCAGTAAGGCGCTGCTGTTGGGGTGGGTGTGGATCGCAGTCGCCTTCCCGGCGTGGACTGAGGTCAAAGCCCCCAATTGGGCGATGCTGGCAGCACAAGTGCAGGTGCCCGCCTATGGCGAGGATGTAAGCGCCTGTGTATTGCTGCGCGAAGACACGCTGAGCGTGGACGCAAAGGGCCACGCTGTGCTGTATCACCGCGAGGTGCGCAAGATTTTGCGCCCGCAGGGCCGCCCTAAAGCCGAGATTGCCGTTGGCTACAACCAAGGGAGCAAGATGGAATTTCTACACGTCTGGACCGTGGAACCGGACGGGCACGTTTATGCAGTGAAGAGAAAAGATATTGTGGATGTGGCTGAGGATACGGCTACCTCGGACGCTGTTTTTGATGACACGCACCTGCTGGAAGCCACGGCCATTGGAGCCGATACGGGCAGCGTAATTGCCTTCGAATACAAGCAGGCGCTGGAGCCGTATCTGACCACGCAGCTCTTTGATTTGCAGGAGGGCAATCTGCCTGCGTTGCAACAGAGCGTCCGCTTGGAGTTGCCACCGGGAGCGACATATAAGGTTGCGTGGAAAGATCTGGCCCCGGTAGTTGCCGTGCAGGATGGTGAGAACAGTTGGGACTGGGCGGTTCCAGCGCAACCGGCCATGCCTTGGGAACCGCTGGCTCCGGCGCGGCAGAGCTTGCATGCGGAGATGTTGCTGAGCTATTCCGTGAATGGAGCGGCAATGCAATCGGGAGACTGGCGCAATATCGGCCAGTGGTATGAGCACCTCGCTGCGGATCGCACCGAGGACACGCCGGAGATTGCCGCACAGGTGGCGCAGTTGACGGCGGGCAAGACCAGCTTCATGGACAAATTGCTAGCCATTACTGGATACATGCAGGATCACATTCGTTATGTTGCCATTGAAATGGGCGTAGGGGGATGGCAGCCGCATCCAGCTCCGATGGTGTTTCAAAATCAATATGGCGACTGCAAGGATAAGGCCACGCTGCTGATCGCCATGCTTCGGGATGCGGGGATCCAGGCTCACTATTTGATTGTAGATTTTCATCGCGGCTATATTGCGCCGGAGTTTCCCTCGCAGTTTGCCGACCACATGATTACAGCTATCGATCTGCCGCCCGGCCTGCACGATGCTCGATTGCAGAGCGTAGTGACCGGACAACATGGCCAGCGCTATTTGGTTTTTGACCCGACGAATCCAGAGTCACCCGCCGGACAGTTGGAGAATGAGTTGCAAGGTAGCTATGGTTTGTTGATCGATGGAGCCAACACGCAGGTGCTGCACTTGCCGGTGGCGGCACCGGAGCAGAACACCCT
>JAJZMO010000276.1 GCA_021798235.1 Acidobacteriota bacterium
CGAAGAAGGCGCTGCTGGAGGAGTTCCGGACGACGCCGAACGCGGTGCTGCTGGGGACTTCGAGCTTCTGGCAGGGCGTGGACGTGCAGGGCGAGGCGCTGAGCTGCGTGATTATCGACCGGCTGCCGTTTGCGGTGCCTTCGGACCCGGTGGTGCAGGCGCGGATGCGGGCGATTGAGGAGAGCGGCGGTAGGCCGTTTTTCGACTTCCAGGTGCCCTCGGCGGTGATCACGCTGAAGCAGGGCTTCGGGCGGCTGATCCGGTCGGTGCAGGACCGGGGGGTGCTGGTGCTGCTGGATCCGCGGCTGCAGACGCAGCGGTATGGGCGGATCTTTATAGACAGCCTGCCGCGCTACCGGGTGACGCAGGAGCTGGCCGACGTGGAGGCGTTTTTTGCCGCGCCGAAGGTGGTTGAGCCTGCGGGTTAGTCTCTTCCCTGGAAGCGGTGGATGAGGCGGCGGTCACGCTTGGAGGGCCGGCCGGGGTTGGGGACGGCTCCGATGGCGGCCATGGCTTTGCGCTCGGCGGCGAGCTGGGCGCGGGCGGCGCGGCTGGCTTCCGATTCCTCGTAGAGGGTTTGGGCGACGGCGGCGGGGCCTCGCATCTCGCTGACGGCTTTGACTTCGACTTCAAACTCGCCGCCCTCGTTGCGGATGTGGAGCCGATCGCCGGGGCGGACGTCACGGGCGGGCTTGGCGTCGTGCCCGTTGGCCTGGATGCGGCCGAGGTCGCAGGCGCGGGCGGCGAGGGCGCGGGTTTTGAAGAAGCGGGCGGCCCAGAGCCATTTGTCGATGCGAACGGAGTCCATGGGGGTATTTTCCTATAGCTGGCTTGCTGCCGGACGCCGGTGGGGATTATTCACCGCAAAGACCGCGAAGAACGCAAAGAAAGACCGCGAAGGTCTTGGGGGTGCTGGCCGCACGGGGGACTGGCCGTCCAGGCAACTGCGCGCTTTGCGCGCCATTCCGATTCGAGCTTTGTGCATGGCTGGGGATGGAGTTCTGGACCTGGCATTCTCCGTTCCCACCCAAGCGGAGCTTGGATGGGGCACCCTTGTCGTCTGGTGTCCGTCCGGTTCGTGCCGAAAAAAAGAGATTCACGACTCCCATCTTTTTTGTGGATAAGTTGTTGATTTTATGGGGTGGGTTATCCCTCAAAGGGCGGGGTTTCCGGGGTGTTTTTGTGGGGAAATGGTTGATTCCATTGGGTAGGTTAAGGTTCTAAGGAGCGGGGACACCAAAAAAAGCGGCCTGGATGGCCGCTTTTTGGTGTCTCTACTTACAGGATATCAATTTTGAGGTGAATTCCCGGCAAAGTTCTGGTGGAGTGAACTCCAACCATGGGAGGCAACGGGATGCGACGAGTGCTTTGGGCTGTGGTTGGGGTTCTGCTGGCCGCGCAACCGGTGATGGGGCAATGCCGGGCGGAGGTGAGCGGGCGTGTGATTACGGAACCCGGGAAGCCTTTGGCGGGAGCAAGGGTGGCGATTCTACCTGTGAACCCTTTCGGAGGTGGTGGGCAAGGTTACTGCGTCACGGATCGTTCCGGGGAATTTGACCGGAAGCTGGATTTGAAGGTGCCCGGATCGTACGAGGTGTTCGCGGAGAAAGGCGACGAGGGTTATCCGAACGGTTATGTTGCGTTCTACGACAACTATCCGCCTCCGCTGCTGGATTTGCGCTGTGGGACGAAGATTGCAGACGTGACGGTTCGGCTGGGAGCAAAGGTGGCTTACATCACGCAGATTGAGGCATTCGATGCGGTTACGGGAAAGGTGGTCAAGAACGCGTCGATGACTCTTCGCAGAGTGAAGCCGCCGTTTCGCGCACACCCGGGAGTGTTTCGGATCATTGCAGGGGGCTACTTGCCGAAATCGCGACCGGGTGAGGGAGCGGTGGCTATCCCGTCGAATGTGGATATTTCCTATGAGATTTCCGCCCCGGGATATGACCTTGCCCTCAGGATGCGTACTCCATATGCGTCGGGTTTGAGGGGATAATCCCCGTCGCCTTAGTCGGGGCTGTGGGAGAGTGGGAATCGCGCAGTTTGTGATTTCCACTCTTCCATAGCCCAGGTCATTCAGGCCGCAGCTTTGGACTGCTCCCGCTGCCAGGCCTGCTCAAACTCGACCGGACTCTGATAGCCGATCGTCGAGTGCATTCGCTTCTGGTTGTACCAGAGTATCCATCCGATGACTGCATCTTTGGCAGCACGCACTGAGAAGAAGGTTTCCCCGTGCAACCGTTCGACTTTCAGGGATCCGAACAACGTCTCGGTCACTGCATTATCCCAGCAATTTGCCTTGCGGCTCATAGAAGGAATCAGCCCGTACAGCTTCATTACTTCGCCAAAGTCCTCCGAGGCATACTGGCTGCCGCGATCACTATGGAAGATCGATTCTCCGCTCTCCGGACGCCGTCCCAGACAAGCCATCTCCAGCGCATCGATCACCAGGCTGCGGTCGACCGTCGTCTTCATCGACCAGCCTACGATGCGGCGGCTGAACAGGTCCATCACCACAGCCAGATACAGCCAGCCTTCTTCGGTGGCGATGTAGGTCACGTCGCCCGTCCACGCCGTGTTCGGCTTCGCGACGGTGAAGTTGCGGTTGAGCAGATTCGGCGCAATCGGCAACTTGTGGTTGCTGTCGGTCGTCGTCACGCGAAACTTCCGTTTGCCCCGCGCCCGAATCTCATGCCGCCGCATCAGAAGACGCACCCGCTCCTTGCCTACCCGCACGCCACGACGGCGAAGCTCCCGCCACATCCTGGGCCATCCGTAGGCACCACGCAACTCGGCATGAATCGCCCGTATGTGAACCAGCAAAGCTGCATCCGTCATGTGACGGCGACCAGCAATCTTCTGGCGGCGCAAATGATGCTGGTGATAGCCCGTGAAGCTGACTCCCAGCACCTCGCACTGCAAACGAACTGGCCAGAAACAACGATTGCGATAGATTTGGGCGTATTTCATTTCTGGCCTCGCGAGAAGTACGCCGCTGCTTTTCCCAATATGTCGCGCTCCATCCGCAGGCGCGCATTTTCCGCTCGTAGTTGCCGAATCTCCATCTGCTCGGCACTCAGCTTCGATCCACGCCCGCCAGCGGTCAGCTTCCCAGCCTTGTAAGCATGAATCCAGTTCCGCAATGTCTGCTCGATAATGCCCAACGTCCGTGCTGCTGACGCTATGCTCTGGCCCGATTCCACCAGACGCACTGCCTCAAGCTTGAACTCGTACGTGTATGCCTTCCTCGGTGTTCGCTCCATCTTCGCCGCTCCTTCGATATCTTCTCAGAACGCTATATGGAGTACGTTTTTCAGGGGCAAGCTCAATATGTGACGTCGAAGCGGAAGGTGATTCGGCTGGCTCCGCTGGAGACGATGACGATTCAAGTACAGCTGCACAGGACGACAGGTGCGATGCCTCGCGGTGCTCAGAGCGGGAAAAATGCCAAGCTGTTGCTGCAGATTCAGGAGACGGTTGCGAGAATCCAGGCATGGCATGGACCCCCTTCCATGGCTCGTACGGATGAGGCTGAGCATCTTTGCGATCTGACCCAAAAGATAGAGCCAAAGAGCGTGGACGCCAGGACTCTGGCGACCATCATTGGTCTAATGCAGTCGAAGGATGATTCGGTGCGCATGTGGGTAGCCGCGGCTTTGGGTAACCTGGGTCCGCGCGCCAAGTCTGCTGTGCCTGTGCTTTTGAAAGATATTCGCGAAAATGATTGCGTCCCGTTTGTGGCGTTAACCTCTGCGGCTACGGCACGGGTTGCGCTGGAGCACATTGGAGTGAAGCCGCCACCCGAAAGGTGTGGTCCGTAAGGGTGGGGGCGTGACGGTGGATTGCAGCGTTTGCTGGCGGGACGAGTGTTGTTGCTCTGCGCTGCATGTGGCTGAAAGGCCCGGGGCTTCTACCGGTCGGCGCTTTGCGCCGATTCCCACGTCCCCTTCGTGGACATGGGGCACCCATGTCGTATCTGGTTCAGACCTTCAGGAGGGCTCGGAAGGCTCTGGCTTTGTAGAAGCAGGG
>JAJZMO010000364.1 GCA_021798235.1 Acidobacteriota bacterium
CAGAGACAGGGATGCAGGTCGGGTGAATCTGCGTGAAGCAGGGATTGGCAAACAGAGCGCCACGTTTGTGCGCGCGCCAGATGGCCGTCGTGTTGGATCCTTTGGCGTTGGTCGAAAGATAGTAGACATTGCCATAGCCGCCCGTGGCCAGAATGACCGCGTCGGCGATGTGCACGTCCAGCTTGCCTGTGACCAGATTGCGCGTCACAATGCCGCGCGCGCGACCGTCGATGACGATCAGGTCCAGCATCTCTGTGCGCGGAATCATGGTCACCGTGCCAGCGCGCACCTGCCGCTCCAGCGCCTGATAAGCGCCCAGCAGCAATTGTTGGCCCGTCTGCCCGCGCGCGTAAAAGGTGCGCGAAACCTGCGCGCCGCCAAAGGAGCGATTCGTCAGCGAGCCGCCGTACTCGCGTGCGAAGGGCACGCCTTGAGCCACGCATTGATCAATGATGCGCAGGCTGTTCTGTGCCAGTCGGTAGACGTTGGCTTCGCGTGCGCGGAAGTCGCCACCCTTGACCGTGTCGTAGAAAAGTCGGAAGACGCTCTCACCGTCGTTGGGATAATTTTTGGCCGCGTTGATGCCGCCCTGCGCAGCGATGGAGTGCGCGCGGCGTGGTGAATCCTGAAAGCAGAAGCACTGCACGCGATAGCCCAGCTCGCCCAGCGAGGCCGCCGCCGAGGCGCCCGCCAGGCCGGAGCCGACCACGATGACATTATGTTTGCGCTTGTTGGCCGGGTTCACCAGCTTCATGTCAAAGCGGGCCTTGTCCCAAGCCTGCTCAATCGGACCGGATGGAATTCTTGCGTCGAGTGTCATTATTTTACGATCCCCAGCAGAATGCTCACCGGGATGGAAATGTATCCCAGCACGATCAAGGTTGCGATGGCCACGGCAGCGCGCTTGAGCGTCTGCGTGTGCCGCGGATGCGCGATGCCAAGCGACTGAAACATGCTGGCAATGCCATGACTCAGGTGCAGCCCCAGCAGTGAAACCGCAAAGATGTACCACACGGCAACCCACCAAACCTGAAAGCCAGAAACCAGATTGTGGTAGACATCGCCCGCGATGAACTGCGCCTCAGGATGCACGTAGCCCGCAGTAAATTGCAGCAGGTGAAAAATGATGAAGACCAAAACAATCGGCCCACTCCAATACATGGTGCGCGAAGCGTAGGAGGAGTTGATGGCCTGCTTGCGCGAGTACCCCACGGGCCGCGCTTTTTTTATACGCAGCGCCAGTTGCACCGCTGTGGTCACATGCAGCGCCAACGCAGCCAGCAGCGCCAGACGCACCATCCACAGCAGCTCGCCCAGGCTGTGCAACAGGTGCGAGTAGGCATTGATGCGCTCGCGCCCTTCGAAGATTTGCAGATTGCCAAGCATGTGGCCAATCACAAAAAGGAACAGGATGGCCCCGGTGACAGCCATGACAGCCTTCTTGCCGGTCGTCGATTGCCACAGTCCCGTCGCGCGCGTCACCATCCGCTTCGGTTGCGCCACTGCCACGCTTGCACTCATCGATTCTTTCCAACCTTATTCATATCCATCTCCCTTGCCCAATGCTCCGTCCTGCCAAAATGCACGCACAGCCGCCGATCGGTCGATCGGGTCACCCCTATTCATGATTGTTGCGATGCAAAAACCTGCGGAGGGCAACCCCCATTATTGGTCGGCAACTTCGCAACAGTCAAGCAACGACTTCCCTAGGATTGTGGCGCTACCGCAGCCCGGCATTTTGCACAGCGCAGAGGATCCAACGCAGCAAGAGTTGCGGTGCGCATCCCAGAATCATCACCGCCGCCGCCAGCAACGCCAGTAGGATTCGACGGATCCACGGAATCGGAATTGCGCCCGCGCCTGCCGCTGGATCCGCGACAAACACTGGCTTCAATATGCGCAGCGAGTAATACAGCGCCACCGCGCTCATTGCAATTGCCAGCACCACCAGCCACAAAGAAATTGCAGCGGCTGATGCGTTCTGCAACACTGCAGCAAATAAATAAAACTTGCCGAAGAAGCCCGCCAGTGGCGGTACTCCTGCCAGGGAAAAGAGAAAAATCGCCGCGCTCCCTGCTAAGAATGGCGAACGCTGGCTCAATCCATTCCAGGATTCGAGTCTGTCGCCCACACCGGCGTTCTCCATCACGGCGGCCACGCCAAAGAACCCCAGCACGGCGAGCGCATACGTCACCACGTAAAAAAGCAGCGCAGCGAGATTGGCCCGCGTCCCCGGCAGGAAGGCTAGCAGCATGTAGCCCGCGTGCGCCACGGCGGAGTAGGCCAACAGACGGCGCACACGGGACTGCACTGTGGCCGCCAGACTGCCCAGCAGCATCGACAGTGCAGCAATGGCCGCCAGCATAAGCGTCCATCCGCGCGCGTGGGCCAAGCCGAGTGTAAAAATCTGGAAGAACAAAAAGAATGCTGCAATCTTCGAGCCAGAGGCAATCAACGCCGCGCTCGGCGCAGGCGCAGCCTCATAGACATCCGGAGCCCAGAAGTGAAAAGGAGCCGCTGCGATTTTGAATCCCAAGCCTGCCACGATGAGCGCCGTCGCCACCAGCAACAATGGCTGCAAGGGCGCAGCTTGCACAGCCAAGGCAATGCTCGCCAAGCGCGTCGAGCTGGCCAAGCCATACAGCAGGCTGAAGCCAAAGAGCAGCATGGCGGAAGAAACGCCGCCAAAGAGAAAGTATTTCAGCCCAGCCTCGGCTGCATGCGCGCTGCTCGATACTCCATCCACATCCCGGCGGGCATCGAGTGCCGTCAAAATATAGAGCGGCAGACTCAGCAACTCCAAGGACAGAAAAATCAACAACAGATCCTGCGCTGCGATCAGCAGCAGCATCCCTACCGTTGCAAACAAAATCAGCAAGACGGACTCGCCCGCATGATGCGCTGTACGCGCATCCATCCACAACAGCAATACACCTGTGGTCAAGACCAGCACGGCAATCTGCACTAAGGCTGTCAAGGAATTCGCCGCAAGCATTCCCCCTGCCGCGCTGGTCTGCGCATGCGCGTGCAACAGCCACGTGACTGCAGCGATACAGGCTGCCACTCCCAGCCATGCGGCACAGGCCCTGCGCACGCGCATCGTGCAGGCACGCAACACGGAAAGATCCAGTGCGAGAGCCAATAAGCCGCCCCCTGCCACAAGGACTTCTGGAAAGAGCGCATGCAGCGCGGGGATGGAGTGCAGGAGCATGTTCATCGCAGCCCTCCCATATTCAAGCCAACGAAGAGCGGCCCGCGCAGCGCCACGTCGATCAGCCGCAACAGGAATTGCGGATACACACCCACTACGATGCTGGCAGCGATCAACAACAGCGCACCGAATCGTTCTGGCAGCGTAATCGCAGGCAGCGGCTCCTTGTGCTCAGGCTCCTCCTGGGCTGCCGGAGCATGGCTGAAATCCGCAAAGAATGCCCGCTGCATGGCACGCCAGATATAGGCAACACCCACGATAATGCCACCGCCTGCGCCGATGGCCAACATTGGATACGCGCGCCAAGCGCCCACCAGCACCATCAGCTCTGCAACAAAACCGCTGAAGCCGGGTAAGCCCATGCTGGCAGCTCCGGCGATGGCAAAGGTGACTGCAGCGAATGGAATTGCTTTGTCGAGCCGCAGGCCCTGCAGCGCCGACAACTCGCGCGTATGTGTGCGGTCATACACCATGCGCCCGGCAACGGCGAAGAGCAAGCCCGCCAAAATTCCATGCGAGAACATCTGCAACACCGCGCCTGAAATTCCAATCAGGTTCAGCGACATCAACCCCAGCAAGACAAAACCCATGTGACTGATGCTGGAGTATCCAATGACAAATTTGAAATCCTGCTGCACCAATGCGGCCACCGCACCATAGACGATGCCCACCGTTGCCAACAGTGCAATGACCCCACGCCACTCCGCCAGTCCCAGGGGAAACAGCGTCATGGCCACGCGCAAACATCCATATGCACCCAGCTTCATCACCACCCCGGCCAAGAGCATGGAGGCAGCCGTTGGTGC
>JAJZMO010000144.1 GCA_021798235.1 Acidobacteriota bacterium
TGCCGCAAAATCTGTTGCAAGCTCTGCATGGGCCTCTGCTTTCTGCCGTGTCGCCGCGTGGTCGTCCGGGCTGGATTTGCCCGTCTCCCGCTCGTTCGATAATATCGAGTGTTCGCCTCATTTGCTGCTATCCCGCTCAGGGCTGCACCACCCCTTGCGCGGCGCGGATGCCGGTGATGCATTGACCCCTTATGAAAATTCACGAGTATCAGGCAAAAGACATACTTGCTAAATATGGCGTCGCGGTTCCGCGCGGCGAAGTGGCCAACACGGTGGAAGAGGCCGTAGACGTGGCGCGGCGGCTTTTTGCCGCAGGCGCCAGCGGCGTGGTCGTCAAGGCGCAGATTCATGCCGGAGGCCGCGGCAAGGGTGGCGGCGTCAAGGTGGCCAAAAATCTGGCCGAGGCCGAGGAGTACGCCAAGAAAATTCTGGGCATGCAGCTCATCACCCACCAGACTGGCCCGCAAGGGCAAAAGGTGCAGCGCCTTTTGATCGAAGAGACTGCGCCGATTGACCGCGAGCTGTATTTGGGTGTGGTGCTCGATCGCGCCTCAGCCAAGATGGTCTTTATGGCCTCGCAGGCTGGCGGCATGGAGATTGAAGAGGTCGCGGCCAAAGACCCCAAGGCCATCCACAAGGAGTTCATCGACCCCGCCGTCGGCTTCCAGCCGTATCAGGCGCGCAAGCTGGCCTTCGCGCTGGGGCTAAAACCCACGCAGATCGGGCCTGCCGTGCAACTGATGTCCGGCCTCTTCAAGGCCTGCGCGGAGACGGATGCTTCGCTGATGGAGATCAACCCCTTCATCACCACCAAGGATGACCGGCTCTTCGCGCTGGACTGCAAGATCAACTTTGACGACAACGCCATGTTCCGCCACAAGGACTTGAAGGAACTGCGCGACGTGGCCGAAGAAGACCCGCTCGAAGTGGAAGCCTCCAAGTACGCGCTGAACTACATCAAGCTGGACGGCAACATCGCCTGCATGGTCAACGGCGCGGGCTTGGCCATGGCGACGATGGACATTATTCAGTACGCGGGCGGCATGCCGGCCAACTTTTTGGATGTGGGCGGCGGTGCCAATCAGCAGCAGATCGAGCACGCCTTTGAGATTCTGCTCTCCGATAAAAATGTGAAGGCCGTTTTCATCAACATCTTTGGCGGCATTCTGCGCGTGGACACACTGGCGCAAGGCGTGGTCGAAGCCGCAAAAAAGACGAACGTACAGGTGCCGATTATTCTGCGCCTGGAAGGCACCAACGTCGAGCAGGGCCGCAAGATTTTGAAGGATTCCGGCCTGAATTTTTTGATCGGCGAAACCATGAAGGATGCGGCAGAGATTGCGGTGAAGGCAGCGAAGAGCGGCAAATAGCTGTTGGCCTCCATCCCACCCTGGCCGCAAAAACAGGGCTGGGATGGGGCACCCGCATGGACAGGAACTTGAGTAGCCAAAGGCTAGAAGCGAACGGCTAGGAGCTAAAAGCGATATGTCAGTTTTGGTTGATAAAAATACGCGCCTGATCGTGCAGGGCATCACCGGCAAAGAAGGCACCTTCCACGCCAAGGGCTGCGCCGAGTATGGCACCAACGTGGTCGGCGGCGTCACGCCGGGCAAGGGCGGCACGCAGCATGAAGGCTGGCCGGTCTTTGACACCGTGCAGCAGGCCGTCGAAAAAACCGGCGCCAACGCAACGGTGATCTTTGTGCCGCCGCCGTTTGCTGCTGACGCCATTCTGGAAGCCGAAGATGCGGGCCTGCCGCTGATCGTCTGCATCACCGAAGGCATTCCTGCCCTCGACATGGTGCGCGTTTGGAGCAAGCTGAAGAACTCCGCCTCGCGGCTGATCGGGCCGAACTGCCCCGGTGTTATCTCGCCGGGCAAGTGCAAGATTGGCATCATGCCCGGACGCATTCACAAGGAAGGCTCCGTCGGCATCATCTCGCGCTCGGGCACGCTGACGTATGAGGCCGTGCATCAATTAACGCAGCGCGGCATCGGCCAGTCCACGGCCATCGGCATTGGCGGCGACCCGATCATCGGCACCACGCACGTGGACGCGCTGAAGCTGCTGAATGCTGACCCGGAGACGGAGGCCATCATTCTGATTGGCGAAATCGGCGGCACGGCAGAAGAAGCGGCGGCGGAGTACGTCAAGCAACACGTCAAGAAGCCGGTCGTCGGCTTCATCGCCGGACAAACCGCACCACCGGGACGTCGCATGGGCCACGCGGGCGCGATCATCTCTGGCGGCCAGGGCACGGCTGCCGACAAGATGAAGGCGCTGACCGCCGCAGGGATTCATGTGGTGCAGTCGCCGGCGCTGATCGGCGAAACCATGGCCAAGGCGCTGGGCAAGGCATAAACAGCAAGGCAGTCATCAACAGTCCGCAGCATCCAGTCAGAAGGCGCACTGCGCAGGCTGGCTGGATGCTTCTCTGTCGGCGGGCGCCCCAACAAGGCACATCGCATCCGATACACTGGATGCACAGACATGGATTCACACACCAAGGAGAGTTCTTTGCAACGCACATTTAGCATCGTTAAGCCAGACGCAGTCCGCAAGGGCCACACCGGCGGCATTCTCGCCATGATCGAGGCCGCTGGCTTCCGCATTGCCGCCATCAAAAAGCTGAGCATCAGCAAGCCGCAGGCCGCAGGCTTTTACGCCGTACACGCTGCGCGCCCGTTCTTTGATTCGCTGACCACCTTCATGTCCTCCGGACCTATTTATGTGATGGTGCTCGAAAAAGAAAACGCCATCGCCGACCTGCGCAAGCTGATGGGTGCCACCAACCCGGCCAATGCCGAAGAGGGCACCGTCCGCAAAAAGTTCGCCAGCAGCATTGAAGAAAACGCCATTCATGGATCCGATGCGGCAGAGACCGCGCAGTTTGAGATTGGCTACTTCTTCGCCGGATACGAACTGGAGTAACTCCACACACAACCCACGCCGAGGACGACCATGGAAACCACCACACTGAACGGAGTGCGCGTCTCACGCATCGGCCTCGGCACCTGGGCCATTGGCGGCAGTGAGTGGGGTGCGGTCGATGAGCAGGACGCCATCTCCACCTGCACCGGCATCCTCGACCTCGGCATCAACCTGATCGACACGGCGGCCATCTACGGCAATGGCCGCGCGGAAGAGATCGTCGGCAAGGCCATTGCCGCGCATGGCCGCCGTGAGGATTTCTACATCGCCACCAAGGCTGGCCTGCGCCGCAGCGGCAATCGCGTCGTCGCCGATGGCCGCGCGGAGAGCATCCAGGCCGAGATTGACCAAAGCCTGCGCCGTCTGCGCACAGAGTACGTCGATCTCTACCAGTTGCACTGGCCAGATACGATGACGCCCATGGAGGAGTCCGCAGCAGCGTTTCTGCGCCTCTACGAAGCGGGCAAGATTCGCGCCCTCGGCGTCAGCAATTGTTCGCCAGAGCAAATGGACGCATTCCGCAGCGTCGCGCCGCTGCACTCCAGCCAGCCGCCCATCAACCTGTTTGAACAGCAGGCCGCGCGCGACGTGCTGCCCTACTGCCACAAGCGCGGCATCGGCGTACTGGCTTGGAGCGCGCTCTGCCGCAGCCTGCTCACAGGAAAAATTCGCGTCGATCAAACCTTCCCCGCGGGCGACATTCGCGCTGTCGATCCAAAATTCCAGCCGCCACGCTTGCAGCAATACGTGCGTGCCGTTGATTTGCTGGATGCCTACGCACAACAGCACTACGGCAAGCGCGTGCTGCACCTGGCCTTGCGCTGGCTGCTCGATCAGCCGGGAGTTTCCGTTGCGTTGTGGGGAGCGAAGCGGTTGGAGCAATTGGCCCCGGCGCGCGAGGCCGTCGATTGGCGCTTAAAGCCAGAAGACATGCAGGCCATTGAGTCGATCCTGGCCAAGACCGTGCTGGATCCCGTCGGGCCAGAGTATCTGTGCCCCGGCGTGCGCGACTAAACTTTTACTCCAGCCGACGGACAGCGGGACGCAAGTCCCGCTCCTTCAAAAC
>JAJZMO010000277.1 GCA_021798235.1 Acidobacteriota bacterium
TGATATACAACACGTACACGGTTTTTTCTGCGGCACCCTGTCGTGTCTCCCGCCCCGTACCGCATTCCTTTGCAGCGCACCGTTTGAAGCGCTTCCCGTTCCGTCTCGTTGCTTCGTGTCCAGTGTCTAGCTGCCAACAGGCGGAATCGCTTTCCATTTTCTAACAACAGATTTTTTATGGAGACCCAATTGATGAGATTGCTACGATCCTTTTTCTGCGTCGCCGCGTTGACTGTATCGGTGTGTGCGTGGGCCGGTTCCGCCGCCGTGCCGACTGCATCGACAAAGCCTGGCTCACCTGTCAGCGTGTCCGTCTATGACCGTACGCGCGTGGACGTATGGCAGTGGTTTGCCGCTCCGCCCGAGTCGGAGACCTATGGCTACGTGGAATCGCTGGTGCGCATCGGCGTGGCGCAAAAGATCCACCACTGGGATTGGATGCTGGAGCTGGCCCAGCCCGCAATTCTCGACGCGCCCACGGACGCGGTTTCTCCCGTGCTGGCGCAGGGGCAGTTGGGCTTGGGCGGAACCTACTACGCCGCCAACGGCAACAACAACTACCCGGCTGCGGCCTTCTTCAAGCAAGGCTACCTGCGCTATCACTTTGCGGGAGCGGACCGAGACCTGCGCATCGGGCGCTTTGAGTTTTTTGAAGGCGTCGAACTGAAGCAAAAAAATCCCACGCTGGCTTGGTTGCAGGCCAATCGCATTCAACAGCGGCTGGTCGGCAACTTTGGATTTACCAACGCGCAGCGCAGCTTTGACGGCATCGACGGCCACTGGGGCGGACGCTCCAGCGCAGGCCTGTGGGATGTAACGGCCATGGGCGGACGCGCGGATCAGGGCGTCTTCAACATGAACGGCAACCCAGAGCTGAACGTGGACATGCAGTATTTGGCCTTCTCGCAGCAGGCCGCGCATGGGCACGTGCTCGCGCGCGCCTTTGGCATCGGCTACCACGATGGGCGCACGGGGATTTTGAAGGTGGACAATCGTCCGCTGGCCGTGCGGCAGGCCGACAAGAAGAACATTCGCCTCGGCACGTATGGCGGCGATGTAGCCGCTGCGATTCCTGCAGGCAAGGGCACCTTCGACCTGATGGCCTGGGGCGCGGGGCAATTCGGCAACTGGGGTGAGCAGAGCGACCGCGCCGGAGCTGGCGCGATCGAAGGCGGCTATCAATTCAAGAATGTGGCCAGCACTCCGTGGCTGCGCGGCGGTTGGTGGTACAGCAGTGGCGACAACACGCCGACGGATTCGCAGCACAGCACATTCTTCCAAGTGCTGCCCACGCCGCGTGTCTACGCACGCTTCCCCTTCTACAACCTGATGAACAGCAACGACTCCTTTGTGCAGATCATCGACCGTCCGGCCAAGCGGCTGGAGGTGCGCGCCGATCTGCACTGGCTCCAACTCTCCTCGGGCAACGACCTGTGGTACCAGGGCGGCGGAGCCTTTGACAACAAGGTCTTCGGCTACGTGGGTCGGCCCGGCAATGGCCTGACAAGCTTCTCCAGCCTGGGCGACATCAGCGCCGACTGGCAGGCGACAAAGACGCTGGCGGTGAATTTCTACTACGCTAACGCGCGCGGCAAGAGCGTGGTCGGGGCCATCTATCCTGTGGATCGCAACGCGCAGTTCGGCTACGTGGAGATGGTCTACCACTGGGGCCTGCCCCAGGGCGCAGCCAAGTAGACGGCTACGCAGGAGATTGCGCGCGGGCCTCATATGTTGCGGTGAAAAGCTCCAGCAATTGAGGCCCCGCCGACCGTGTTTCTACTACTGCGTCGCTACCGCAACCGCGCTGGCCGAAGACTCATAAGTATTACTGGGCATGGGTAATAGTGCAGCCGGGGCGCCATTCACCCAATAGGCCGCAATTTCACTCTGCCCGTAGTCAACTGAGACCTCACCGGAATAACGTCCCACGGCATACATATCGCTACCCGAAAACGCGATCCCGTTGGCCTGAGTACCATCTGCAGATTCGATCGCGTTACTGGGCAGGGGCAACGAAGTAGCCGTGCCGTTCACCCAGAATGCAGCACCGCTGATTCCGGTCGCGCCATTCAACCCGCTTCCCACTATATAAACATCGCCGCCCAAGACAGTTATCCCATTTGCGAAATAATTTTCAGGGATACTGCCGGGGAGCAAGGGCAGCGTCGTAGCCGGGCCGCTGTTCAACCAAGAAAATGCGGTTTCGTAGCCTGAGTGTGGCTTAGTATATCCAGACACATACACATTGCCGCCCGAGACCGCAATCCCGGTGGCGTTATAACCACCCGCCAAGCCGCTAGGCGAGGACAGAGTCGTGGCCGTGCCGTTGGCCCAGACAACAGCGCTTCCATCGCTATTGTAGACCCACGCGGTTCCAGCCACGTATACATTGCTGCCCGAGACCGTAATCGCATTGGCCAAAGAATAGGCCATGCCACTGGGCGGGGCCAAGAGTGTGGCCGTGCCATTCACCCAGAGAACGGCGTATTCGTATTGATAACTGGAACTATTGCTGTTCCACGCGGTTCCAGCCACGTATACATTACTACCCGATACCGCAATCGCGTTGGCCGAAGAATAGGCCATGCCACTGGGCGGGGCCAAGAGTGTGGCCGTGCCATTCACCCAGAGAACTGCGTAGTCCTCGTCATTGTAGCTCGAGTTAAACGCAGTTCCCGCCACATACACATCACTGCCCGAGACCGCGACCCCGTTGGCCTGCGAGTTTATCAGGCTGCTAGGTGACGCTAAAGTCGTCGCTGTGGCAGTTGTGCTGCCAGAGGCAAGCTTCCATACCGCTGCGTCCGTCACAAAGCCCGATTGAGACGTTGGCGTGGCGACCACATACCCGGCGATGTAAATGGTTGTGTTGGGGGCAATGGCCGGGTTGACGGTAAAGCTCTGCGCTACCTGCGTAGCCGGAGCATAGGTGATGTTGCCGCCCGCGCTGGCGTCGATTGTGCAGGTGCCGGCGGCTACAAGTGTGGCCGTCGTCCCGGAGACCGTGCAGATGCTGGGGGTCGTCGAAGTAAAGGAGACCATGAGGCCAGAGCTAGTCATCGCCGAGAGCGCCAGCTGTGATCCTACTGTTTGCGTGCCGGGATTATTGAAGTAAACAGTCTGCGAGGCGTTGCCGATGAGAGTGCCGCCGCCGCAACCGGTGGCGAGCAGGGCCAGCAGCGGAAGCGAAAAAAGAAAAATCCGGTTGAGATGCCTCATGTACACGCTTTCCCTTGTCTGTAATCCCTGCTGCTGTCGCACGGTTCTTGGCCGCAGCGGTGCTCTTTGGTGGATTCGATTCTGGATTGAATTTTACAACACCACTTTCGTATATCGTGGGGAAAGAAGCACGAAAGGGGGAGCCATGCCCCAAGCTAGTTTTCAAGGATTGCGGGTGCTGGCGCTGGAAAACCGGCGAGCGCAGGAGATTGCACGCCTGATCGAAACCTATGGTGGCGTGCCAACCGTGACTCCGGCCATGCGCGAGGTTCCCCTCGCCTCCAATCACGAAGCGCTGCACTTTGCGGCCACGCTGCTGCGCGGGGAGTTCGACTGGGTACTCTTTCTGACGGGCGCAGGCATCCGCACGTTGATGAACTCCGTGGAGACGCAATATGACCGCGAGGAATTTCTCGCCGCGCTGCGTCAGGTAAAAGTGGCTGCGCGCGGCCCCAAGCCGTCCTCTGTGCTCAAAGAATTTCAAGTCCCCATCACCGCCATTGCGCCGGAGCCATGCACGTGGCGCGAGCTGATGGAGTCCATCGAAAGAGCCGCCGGCAAAGAGATGAGCGGCCTGCGCATCGCCGTGCAGGAGTATGGCGCGCCCAACCCAGAACTGCTGGCTGCGCTGAAGGAGCGGGGCGCAAGCGTCACCCGCGTGCCCGTCTACCAATGGGCCTTGCCAGAGGACACGACGCAGCTGCGCGAAACTGTGCGCATGATTGTGGAGCGCCGCGTGGATGTGGTGCTCTTTATGAG
>JAJZMO010000042.1 GCA_021798235.1 Acidobacteriota bacterium
AAGTGATAGTACTCGATGGCGTCGTCGATGCTGGCCGTGGCGAGCAGCGCGTTGAACCGGCGCTGGTTGGTGGCCGCATCGTGCTTGTTGAGAATCGCCTCCACCACCTTCTGCTTGGCCAGCGTCTCGCAGGGCTTCACCGGCGCTCCTTCGGGCTTGTAGTAGTCCACATGAAAGCGCAGCACGTTGCCGTCGTCGATGGCGTGGGTGATAGTGTAGGCGTGGAGCTGTTTGCCGAAGACGTCGGCGGTGGTGACCATGCGGGCCTCTTGCCCCTCTATGGTTTTGTAGGAGGCGTTTTGTTCGAAGATGGGCGTACCGGTAAAGCCGAAAAGCTGCGCCTTGGGGAAGAACTCGCGGATGGCATGGTGGTTCTCGCCAAACTGGGAGCGGTGACACTCATCGAAGATGAAGACGACACGCTTGTCGCGTAGCGGCTCCAGCCGCTTGCGGTACTCATTGCGGTGGTTGGCATCCAGCGCCAGGCCCAGCTTTTGGATAGTGGTGACGATCACTTTGTCGGCGTAGTCGTCGGAAAGGAGGCGCTGGACCAAGGTTTCGGTGTTGGTGTTTTCCTCGACGCATCTCGGCTGGAAGCGGTTGAATTCCTGTCGGGTCTGACGGTCGAGATCCTTGCGGTCGACAACAAAAAGCACTTTTTCGATCTCAGGGTTGTCCTTGAGAAGTGTGGAGGCCTTGAACGATGTGAGGGTCTTGCCGCTGCCGGTAGTGTGCCAGATGTAGCCGTTGCCGCGATTCTCATGGATGCAAGCGACGATGGCCTTGACCGCATAGATCTGATAGGGGCGCATCATCATGAGCTTTCTTTCGGTCTGGATCAGCACCATATAGCGACTGACCATCTCTGCCAAAGTGCATTTGGCCAAGAACGCATCGGCGAAGTCATCGAGGTGGACCACCTTCTTGTTATCCGGCGTGGCCCACTGGTAGATAGGCAGGAAGCGCTCGTCGGCGTCGAAGCGGAAGTGCTCGGCGTTATTGTTGGCGAAATACCAGGTCCGGCTGCGGTTGCTGACGACAAAAATTTGCATGAAGCACAGCAAGGTGCTGGTGTAGCCGTTGCCCGGATCCTGTTTGTACTCAAGGATCTGCTGCATCGCCCGGCGGGGGCTGATCTGGAGGCTCTTTAACTCGATTTGCACCAGGGGCAGGCCGTTGACAAGCAGAATTACGTCGTAGCGGTGGAAGCTCGACCTGGTGTTGATGCGCAGCTGGTTGACGACCTCGAACTCGTTCTTGCACCAGTCCTTGAGGTTGACGAGCTGGTAGTGCAGCGGCGTGCCATCCTCCCGCTCGAAGGTGTTGCGATGGCGCAGCCGCTCCGAGCAGGCGAACACGTCGGAAGAGATGATCTCCTCAAGCAAGCGGGCGAATTCGGCGTCCGTGAGGCGGACACGGTTGAGTGCCTCGAATCTCTCGCGGAAGTTGTGCTCAAGCGACTCGCGGTCGCGGATATCGGGTCGGTAGGTGTGTTTGAGCGCTTTCAGTTTCTCGATCAGCCGGGATTCTATTTCCTGTTCATTAGTCGCGTGCGTGTTCATGCTGTACTCACTCCCTCACGGGTCGGCACGGCCGTCGAGCGCTCGTTGGAGCCGAAAAGGAGATATCCTTCTCTTGCCCCGTGGTGCTCCTGCCATTCTAGCTCGTGCTGCCAGATCTTGTGGCCGGTGACGTAGGCCTGGTCTGTGTACTCCATGATCTGTTCAAGCCCTCGTAGTAATGGCGGCCGACCTGTGAGGCATCGAGGATCTCGACGCGCTTCTGGATGAACGCGTCGAAGTCGTCGGTCTTCTTGAGGTCCAGGTAGAACTGTCTGTTGTTAAGGTTGGAGAACTGGCCGCTGACCGTCTTCTATATCTCGCGCAGGACTGATTCCACCTGGTAAAGGAGGTCGTCGGTCGGGTCTCCGCCCAGGTACTCGACGCCGGGCTGACAGAGACAAAGCACGTCGCGCAGCAGTGCAACCGCGAGCCTCAAGATCTAAATCTCACGTTTACAGCCCTTACTCATATCGGTCCTCGCTCTCATAGTCCTCGCTACCGCCTGCCGAGACCACCGACTTCCCCATCGCGCGCTCGATCAACCGAGTCAAGCGGCGACGTCGATTCTCCAAGAAGGCATCGAAATCGTCCCGCCACAAGAGTTCTGGATCAAGTGCATGGCTTGCGAGAAGCTTGTTTATATCCTCAACGTTCAATCTGAGCTGCTCCTCCCGCCGAAGCCGGTCGAGATATTTTGACGGCGCGTCGCCCCCAATTTTGCGGTTGGCCTTGTAGGAGAGGGTTGTCTTGTTGAGAATGCAGTCGTATTGCCTGCGAGCAAGGCCCTGTTTCTCGCACCAGGCACTAGGGAAGATGTGGTGAATGTCGAGCGCGACATCGTCGGCATCGAGCTCCTTGATGCTGGCCTTCCAGAACCAGTCTTGTGCACCGTCCCGAAGCAGCAACACATGAATGCCCTTGTAGGCGGCACTAGCGCGCGAGCGCAGAGTGTCAAAGCGCTCCGCGTGAAAGTTCGCATCACGCACCGTCCGCGGTAACGCAGCGTCGCCGTCGAACAACCAGCGAAGTAGATCCTCGTAATCGTTGGCGATGCGAGTCTCTACCGAGCCGCCGTAAAGCTCGCCCAGCACGCCGCACCAGTACCATTGCGCTAGTTTGTCGTGAATGCGCGGCTCCCGCCAACGGTCACCGAGACGAACCATCACGGTAGCAAGGGGCACCAGCTGCGTGCTGTAGGGCAGCTCACGTCGGCTGTAGAAGCCCTGACCGCGGAGGAAGCGCGCTGCTTCTTGAAACCCAACCTCCAGGGAATCGGCCCATTCCATCCATGCTTTCAGCGGAAGCTCGAGCACGTCGGACCGTTTGGCACTTATGGGACGCATCTGCTTGCCGGTCCTTCCTGCTTCGAGATCCGCCCTGCGCAGCTCATCGGTGTACAAGAGGCTCAGGGCCTGCAGGAACTCTGTCGCTTCGATTTTCTTGAGCAGAGATTCCTTTTCCAGCCGCTCTTTGCGCGACTCCCCGTTGTGGAGATTGGAGCCGAACCAGTCGTCCCTTAAGTTGTAGCCATCTGCGGCGTAGCTTGCTGTGATCAGATCGAACACCGACAGCTGCACCCCGCCCGTGTTCACTTTCTCAAAGACCAGGCAGACGGCCTCCTTCGAGGTCTCCTTTTTGAGCAGAATCACTGGGATCTGATAGCTCCGGAAGGCGTCCAGCACCTGTCTCCGAAACTTCATGTAATCACTGAAATGTTCCCGGGCAACTTCGTTTAATGTGTACTCCCAATCGTCGGAGTTCATGATCTGCCGGCACGGAAAATGGAATTGCTGGCATTCCCGTTCGGTGGTAGAAAGATCCAGGTCCAGGTGGCGCCCGAAGTCGCTGCGAAGCTGACGATTCTCGTCCACGGCCACCACGGCTTCGTCGAGCGCGTGTGGTGCTTCCAACGCCCGCCGAATGTTGAAGTAGTAATAGCGGTTGATCTTGTTGCCCTTGGTGGTGTGTGTTCTCGCTGGCCCGTTCAGCGACAGGGCCTGCGTGAGTGCCGTGAGGCGCTGTTGCCCGTCCAGGATCAACTTCTCTGGCAGCCGGTCTCTCGGAATCTTGTCTTCCAAGCCCTCCACGGGACGCGTCTGGAAGCGCACATGGCCGCCTGCTTCCAGCAGCATCACCGCCCCGATTGGAAACGAGCGTGCGACGCTCACCAGCAAATTCCGGATGTGATCGTCGTCCCAGACCCAGCCCCGCTGGAAATCCGGAAGCTGGATCTTGCCTTCACAAATCTCGCGGAGCAGATCGATCAGTGAAGCCTTGGTGCTGTCAAAAGTGGTCATAGGATGGCCTCGTATGAATTCGGGCTGTCGCCCACGAAGGCGAAACGGGAACTGCCAAAGATGGCCTCTTGCACGCCTGCCATGAAACGGAGGCGGAGGCTCCGGCAGA
>JAJZMO010000285.1 GCA_021798235.1 Acidobacteriota bacterium
AGACACTCCAGAATTAGGATATTTCGCTGATCCGCCGTTCGCTATGGCGACGTCAAGTTTTCCGTCGCCATTAAAGTCGCCGACGGCCTCGCCTTCTGGAAATCCGTTCACCTCGGTGTAAAGGTCTCCGACTGTATTGAATGCTCCCTTTCCATATCCCAGATCGACGAAGTTGCCAGTGCTGTACATAGAATCGGTATAGGAGAGGTCCAGGTTCCCGTCCGCATTGAAGTCCGCCGCTTCTATCGAAGACGTGATTATGCCATATGTTTTCGCAAAGACCGCAGAGGATGGCACGAGCGTGCCATTTCCATTTCCTAGCAAGATTACTGCGGCACCAGTATCCCACTCCCCAGCCGCCAATCCCGCATGACCGCTGTTGTTGAAGTCTCCCACGGCCAATGGTCCGATATCGGGTGTCGCGAAGTCATTGTATGGCGGACTCGGCATCGGGATCGGAGATCCCGATGCGGGTGTAAACGTGCCGTCTCCATTACTGAGCATCACATACATCCTTATATTTGCAGCGACTGCAAGGTCCGGCTTGCCGTCCTCGTTGAAGTCAGCTATCGCTAATGCAGCAGGTTCGGGAATTTGTAGTGGAGAATTTGGAGCATTTGCAAAGCTGATCGTAGCCTCCGGGAGGCCCACCTGAAAATAGACCACATTGGACGAACCGCCGCCGGGGGCCGGATTCACGACTTTGACGGAGCCTGTCGATGCGGTTGCCACTTCCGATGCCGGCAGGACTGCACTTAGATGTTCGCTATCCACAAACGTAGTTATGAGCGGTGTGTCGTTGAAATCGACTGTTGCTCCGGAAGCGAAGCCAGTCCCGCTCACTTTGAGCGTCAGCCCACTGCCTCCGGGCGATACGGCAGTGGGATCAAGCAGCTGATTGAGATAGGGAACTGGATTTGACTTGGTTGAGCCGACGGGATCAATTTCAATGCTCAGCGCATTGGATGCAGATGCGTTGGCTGCGTCGGTCACAACCGCCGAAAAATACCAAGTTCCTGCGGCGGTGGGGGTTCCGCTGATGATTCCGGTTGTGGCGTCCAGCGTTAGTCCGTCGGGCACCGATCCGCCCACACTCGATCCGGTAATAATTCTTCCGTTGTCAATACTCCACTGAAATGGAGCCGTGCCACCGGTGACGGCGATGGTCCCGTTGTAGGGAGCTCCTACACTTCCGTTGACGAGCGACTGAAAAGAAGACATAGAAAGGTACGGGTTCACGTTGATTTGTACCGTAGCTTTTTTTGTCGGATCAGCGATGGATTCTGCGGTCACTGTCACCTGTTGTGCGCTGCTCAGAGTGGTCGTTGTTGTTGGGGTATAGGTCACCAACGGGCCTGTCGTGCCACTGAGCGACCCTGCACCGTTCAAGCTCCATGTAACTCCTGGGGAAAACGCTGCATTCGCAACGGTAGCGTTGAGCGAAATGGATTGCCCCTGGTCGATTGTTTGTGGAGTGGAAGGAGTCAGACTCACGGAAATCGAAGATAAATTATGCGGCGAGGATGAAACGGAATTGGAACATCCGCTGCATGCCATTGTCATCGCCACCAAGAACACAGCCCAACAAGAACGCATCCTGTACATTTCTCCCTCGTTTTTTTATCGTACGAATTCTACAGGGATACGCGCGCATGGTGCTATTCAAAAGATGGAGGCAAGCCCAGAAGACGCGAATGGTCGGGGGAAGAATTTCTTATTGGCCAGCCGCAGACAAATAATAAGAAGAAATACGCAAAGCCTGTAGTCAAAAAATCAAACGCCGTGGTTGCTGCAGGGCAAACCGGAGCAGACACATTGCTGCACCGCGAGCAACTTTTTCCACGCGGGTGGGTTTGCATTTCTGTGCGCTGCAATTGGCACAAAGAACGAGGCCCCGACTCCATGCGAAGACTGCTTTCCAGCCTGATTGCCCTGCCACTGCTGGCTGTTGCTCTCACCGGATGCTCGCATCCCCAACCCGCATACTACCCACCGCCGCCAGAGCTGTCGCAAGTTGCGCGCCAAGGTTTCCAAGATGGAATGCGCGCGGCACGCCACGATCTGAACCATGGCTTGCCGCCCAACGCAGCGCGGCATCCGCTCTTCCGCAATCCGCCAGTACCCTATGGCCCGCCTGCGGAGGACTACCGCGCTGGCTTCCGCCGTGGGTACCGCAGAATGTACCGGCAGGCAGCGGCGCAAAACTGAGGCATCCTTTTCTGGCAATAAAAAAACGCTCCGCGCAGTGCATCGCGCGGAGCGTTTTTACTTTGTAGCAGAAGCGGTTTAGTACATGCCGTCCATGCCGTGGCCGCCGCCTGCTGGCGCAGATTCCTTCTTCTCAGGAATCTCGGAGACCATGGCTTCCGTGGTCAGCATGAGTCCTGCGATGGAGGCTGCATTCTGGAGCGCGGTGCGCGTCACCTTGGTTGGGTCGATGACGCCAGCCTTGACCAGGTCTTCAAAGACGCCCGTTCCGGCGTTGTAGCCGTAGTGGGCTTCCTTGCTTTCCAGAATCTTGCCGACCACCACAGCGCCCTCTTCGCCAGCATTGCCGACGATCTGACGCAGTGGCTCTTCAATGGCGCGGCGGACGATCTGCGCACCGATCTTCTCGTCGCCTTCCAAGGTCTTGATGAGTTCCTCAACGTCCTTGGCGCTGCGCACCAGGGCCACGCCGCCGCCCGGGACAATGCCTTCCTCGACGGCTGCACGAGTCGCGTGCATGGCATCTTCCACGCGCGCCTTCTTTTCCTTCATTTCCGTCTCGGTCGCCGCACCCACCTTGATGACCGCCACGCCGCCGACGAGCTTGGCCAGACGCTCTTGCAGCTTCTCGCGGTCGTAATCGCTGGTGGTCTTTTCGATCTGGTTGCGGATTTCCTTGACGCGGCCCTGGATGTCCTCAGCCTTGCCGTAGCCATCGACGATGGTGGTGTTGTCCTTGTCGATGGTGACGCGCTTGGCGCGGCCCAGGTCTTCAATCTTGACGTTCTCCAGCTTGATGCCCAGGTCTTCCGTAATGGCGCGGCCACCGGTCAGCTTGGCAATGTCTTCCAGCATGGCCTTGCGACGGTCGCCAAAGCCGGGAGCCTTGACGGCAGCCACGTTCAGCGTGCCGCGCAGCTTGTTGACGACCAAGGTCGCCAGCGCCTCGCCGTCCACATCCTCGGCGATGATGACGAGCGGCTTGCTGTTGCGCGCCACCTGCTCCAGCAACGGCAGCAGATCCTTCATGGAGCTGATCTTCTTCTCGTGGATCAGAATGTAGGCGTCTTCCAACGCAGCTTCCATGCGATCCGGGTCGGTGACAAAGTAGGGCGACAGGTAGCCGCGGTCAAACTGCATTCCGTCCACCGTCTCCAGGTGCGTCTGCATCGTCTTGGATTCTTCGACGGTGATGACGCCATCCTTGCCCACCTTCTCCATGGCTCCAGCGATGATCTCGCCGATTTCATGGTCGCCGTTGGCGGAGATGGTGCCCACCTGCGCGATCATGCTGCCGGAGACGGGCTTGGAGAGCTTGCCCAGAGCACCGGGCTGCTCAAAGTTGCCTTCCTTGTCGCGCTTGCCAACGATCTTTTCCACGGCCTTGTCGATGCCACGCTTGAGCGCCATCGGGTTTGCGCCAGCGGCAACGGTCTTGACGCCTTCACGGTAGATGGCCTGGGCCAGAACCGTTGCGGTGGTCGTGCCGTCACCGGCCACGTCGGAGGTCTTGGAGGCCACTTCGCGCACCATCTGCGCGCCCATGTTCTCCAGCGAATCCTTCAGCTCAATTTCCTTGGCCACGGTCACGCCATCCTTGGTGATGGTCGGTGAGCCGAACTTCTTTTCAATGACGACATTGCGGCCCTTGGGACCGAGCGTCACCTTGACGGCGTCCGCCAGCGTGTTCACGCCGCGCAGAATCGCCTGACGGGAATCTTCTCCGTGCAGAATTTGCTTTGCCATATTCGTAATCT
>JAJZMO010000187.1:0-9997 GCA_021798235.1 Acidobacteriota bacterium
TGAATGCGGACCAGGCAGCGCTGAACGTGACCGCCAACAATACGGCCAATGCCAGCACTCCGGGCTATACGCGCCAGGTGGCCGTCTTTCAGGCCAACGATCCAGTCACCATCAACGGCATCAGTTATGGCCAAGGCGTGCAGATGGTGGCCGCTCAGTCGCAGCGCAATCTCATCCTGAACGCCAATCTGGACCAGCAGCAGCAACAACAACAGGCCACGCAGGCCCAGTACACGGCCATGCAGCAGGTGCAGGACATCTTCAATCAGGTCACGACGAGCACCTCTGGCCCATCCCCGGGTAGCTTGGGCGATCTGGTCACCAATTTTTTCAACTCGGTCAACCAACTGGAAACCAGCCCCACCAGCACCGCGCTGCGCCAAGGCGTCTTGAGCGCGGCCAGCACACTCGCCGGCCAATTCAACAGTTCGGCTGCACAACTTTCCTCGTTGACCAACGGTATCAACCAACAGGTAATTGGCGTCGTCAATCAGATCAACCCGCTGCTGAACTCGATCGCGCAACTGAACCAGCAGATCAGCACGGCCAGCCCCACCGCCGATGCCGGGCAGCTTGAAAATCAGCGACAATACGATCTGCAACAGCTTTCGCAATACATCGGCATCAACACCATCAAGACGGAAAACAACGGCCTCACCATTACCACCACCAGCGGTGCTTTGTTGGTCTCTGAGGGAAAATCTTTCGCCCTGACCACGGGCAACGTTAGCGGCAACGTGCATGTCTTCGCCACCGCCTCGGGCAGTTCTGGCGACATCACCGCAGCGCAAGCCAGCGGCGGCGGCCAACTGGCCGGCCTGCTCACCACGCGCGATCAAAATATTCCCGCCGTGCAAAATTCCATCGACACCATGGCCTACGATCTGGCCACGCAGGTCAACGCGGTCCAGGCGGCTGGCGTCGATCTCAATGGTGCCGTCGGCACGCCGCTCTTCAATATTCCCGGCACGGTCACCGGCTCCGCAGCGGGCATTTCGGTCGCCATCACCGATCCATCGAAGATTGCTGCGGCAGCCACGGGCACAGGCCCCGGCGACAACTCCAATGCAGTCGCCATGGCCAATCTTGCGAATCAATCCATCGTGAGCGGCCAGACAGCCACGGATTTTTATGCTTCTTTTATCTCCGATCTTGGCAGCCAGGTTTCCGGTTTGAACACATTGAACACGGCGCAGCAGGCCTCGTTGACGCAATTGCAGAACCAGCAGAGCGCGCTTTCCAGCGTCTCTCTAAATGAAGAGGCAGCCAATCTGCAAACCTACGAGCAGGCCTATCAATCGGCGGCGCAGTTTTACAGTGTTTTACAGACGGTTGTCATCAGCGCATTGAATCTGGGAATGCAGACACCCGTCGGATAGGAATGAATTTTTAGAACGAAGATTTCGACAAAGGATGCAAAGCGGTTATGCGAATCAATCCCGACTTCGTGCAAGGCTTGGTCTCTGCGGTCAATCAAACCCAGGCCAATGAGCAGAAGTATACCAACGAAATCTCCACGGGCGTGTCCGTCAATAGCCTCTCGGACAATCCCGCCGCCGCCTCACAAGATTTTTTGCTACGCACGGAGATCAACGCCAACGATAGTTTTATCCAGAGCGCCAGCACACTGACCAGCCAGATGCAGGTGGCCGATACGGCGCTGGGCAGCGTGGTATCGCAGGTGACCTCGGCCATCACACTGGCCACAGAGGGAGCGAACGGAACGCTGAACGCCTCCAACCTGCAATCGATCGCCAACCAGCTTTCTGGCATTCGGGATGAGGTGGTTTCACTGGCCAACAGCAGTTATCAGGGGCAGTATTTATTTGCGGGCAGCCAAACGACGACGCAGCCATTTAGCCTGGGCGCGGGTACGCCGCCTGCGGTGATCTACAGCGGCGACAGTGCGCTTTCCTACACCATGACGCCTAACGGGCAGCAGATTCAGATGAATCTGCCGGGCAACTCCGTCTTTGGTTCCGGCAGCACAGGCGTGATTGCAGCAATAAACAATCTGATTAACGATTTCAATACAGGCGCATCTTCTGCGACCGTTTCGAAAGACATCGCCGGCTTAACTTCCGGCATGAACACTGTGACCCAGCAGCGCGTGATTCTCGACAATAGCCTGAACCGCCTGCAGGCCAGCAGCACCTATGCGCAAAGCGAAACCACGCAATTGCAGGCCGCGCAGAACGCCGTGATCCAGTCCAACCCAACCCAATTGGCCACGCTGCTCAGCCAGACGCAGACGCAGAACACGTCACTGATCGATATGATCGCCAGTCTGGATGCGATGCCCACGCTCTTTAGCCGCTTAAATTGATCGGCTACCGCGTCAATGGACGGTCCGTAAGCAGTACCTTGTCTGACAGTTCTTGCAACTGCGTATATCGCCCATGCAAGAGCGACTCCACATGCTCGCGGTCATCGCCGCCTACAAAGAGAAATTTGCGCGGCCCTGTGCCCCACATCGTCAGCAGTTGCGCATCCGTCAAAAAAATCTTCGGAGCATCGGGATAGCACGATCCCCACAGCATCGACGTGCTGCGGCCTTCCACCAGATACGCAGGCCGTTGCGTGTAAAAGATCACCGATGAACCATACGACTGATCGCCATAGAGCATCAGCACATCCTGCGGCCCGGCCAGCCGGTTGACGGTCTCCGCGATGGCGCGGGAAGACATCATGGGAGCAAAGCGAGCAAAGGCGATGTGCGCAGCCACCAAAAACAAGGTGGCCGTCAACGCTGTCGACAGCGTGGCCGCAAGATGCGCACGCCGAGCGCGCAACCACCACGCTAGCGCTGGCCCCAGCAGTAGCGCCAACGCCGCCAGCGCCGCGGGCAGCCGCAACGCGGCAAAGGATGGTCCGGTCAGATCAAAAAAGTGCGACATCGACAGCGAATAACCGCCCACATCCCGATGCGCCAGCACGGAGCCAATATCCGCCACGAACGGCAGATGCCGCGACGACCACAATCCGTAGCCAAGCGCTAGGGCTGCCACCACTCCCACCACGGCAAAGAGTGCGTGTGCGATGAGCAGCCAGAGGCGATTGCCCAACGCGCTGCTCTCCGCGCCTGGCGCATCCGCTTCTTCCATGTCGGCCAGTGCGATGGCCGTCAGCGCCAGCAGTGGAAAATACGCCGGATAGGTGTAGTACTCCTGATTGGTGGAAAAAGAAAAGAAGAGCAGAATAAAGCCGCCGTAAAGCGCGAGCAGCAATTTCGTTTTTCCAGAAAAACTTTTCGGCGCCAACCGTTCGCGCAATGAAGGTGATGCTGCATTCGCGCTTGCTTCGCGTTGCGTGCGCCACCACCGGCGGATGGCCGCTGGCCAATACAGACTCCACGGGAAGAGCCAGACCAGATGCGAAAACCAGAAGACCGCGCCCGGCTGTTTGTTGTAGTCATGCGGGTAACGCTTGCCTAAAAAGCGCAGCACATGTTCGTTGATGAAGTAGAAGTAAAAAAATCCATGCACGTTGCCGGGCGTGGGAATGTTGCCTACAGGATGTCCCTGGTCAGGATTGTGCAGTCCGGCCAGAATGTGCCAGGGCGCTGCGATCAGCAGAAAGAGCAGCGTGCAGCGCAGCCAGGGAAATTCACGCCAGCGGCGATACTCGCCCGTCAGCAGCAAATAGGGAATCGCCGCGCCGAGAAAAAAAACAGGAGCAATTAATCCCTTGGCCAGCATGGCCAGCGCCAACATGGCCGCGGCTGCATAAAAGCGATGTGGCTTTCGGTCTTCCAGTCCAGTTAAAAACCAATACAGCGCCAGAGCGATCAGCAGCGTCAGAATCGACTCAGGTATAAACCAGCGCGTAAAGAGAAAGACTCCGATGGAAGTTAAAAACGCCAGCGCCGCGTAAAAGGCGGCACGTTCACCGGATGCGCGGCGCGTCCAAAAAAATGCCAGCATGGCGCAGCCCAACACGGCCAGCGTCTGCGGCAAGTGCGTGGCGAATACATTGAAGCCGAAGATGCGGTAATCCGCCGCCGCCAGCCAATACGGCAGCGGAGGCTTTTCCAAATAGCGGATGCCATCCACTTTCAGCGTGACCAGATCCCCGCTGATCGCCATGTGTTGCGCCGCTTGCGCGTGCGTGGCGTCGGCATCATCGAGCAACGGTGGCGAAAAGAGCGCGGCAAAATAGACAGCCAAAAAAATCAGGCCGAGTACGGTCCACTCCGCTGTGCGCGAAAGGGGAAACTTGGCAGAAGCCGGTGCGGCAGAGGAAGCATTGGATGTTGGCGACATAGAAAAATTCAAGTGATTCCAGCATAGCAGCCGATGGGATCGCCGTTCGCAACGAAAAAATTCGCAACGCCAGCCAGCGGCCCGTATGCGATGCCAGTCTGCACGGGGTAGCATGGTAGCGGGAAAAGAATGACCACCTACGCTGCAATCGACATTGGCTCGAATTCCTGTCGGCTCAAGATCGCCGGAGTCCACAAGCATAAGCTGCGCACACTGCATGAAGACCGCGAAGTAACGCGCCTGGGCGAAAGTGTTTTTGAAACCGGCATCGTTTCGCCCGAGGCGATGGCCAACACCATCCGCGCACTGAGGCGTTTCCATAAAGCTGTGCAGGCACACGCCGTGGATCGCATCCGCGTGGTAGCCACCAGCGCGATGCGCGACGCGCGCAACCAGGGCGCTTTCGTCTCCTGGGTACGCTCTGCAACTGGATGGAAGGTGGAAATCATTTCTGGCTTGGAAGAAGGTCGTCTGATTCAGCTTGGCGTCACCGCCAATGAAACCGGCGCGCGCGGCAAATGTCTGCTGGTCGACCTCGGCGGCGGAAGCTGCGAGATCACGCACTCCGACCACGGCCACATCCATGAGATGGTCAGCTTGCCGCTGGGCGCTGTGCGTTTGACACGGGAATTTCTGCGGCACGATCCTCCGCTGCCCGAGGAAGTGGCGCGCATGCAGCAATTCATTCAGCGCGAACTGCGCCGTGGTGAGCGCAAACTAGGTAGCCACGGCCTGCGTACGGTATATGCAACTTCAGGCACGGCCGCCGCGCTGTTCGCTGCTCTTAGCGCAAAAAAGAAAATCGCTTCAACCAGCATGGCCCCGGCCAGCGGCGTGCGCACCTTGGCGGACAAGCTGACGCGCATGGCCGATCTGCAACGGGCCAGCGTGCCGGGTATTGGCCCGCGCCGGTCCGAGATCATCATCGCTGGTGCGCAGGTCTACGCTGCGTTGTTGGAGCGGCTGCATCTGCCCGGCTTCCGTTACTCCCCCATGGGTCTGCGTGATGGCATGCTTGCGTTGATGCTGGCCGAAAGCGAGGAGCGTACCACGGCCCACCAGCGTTTTGAGCAGGAGCGTTGGGCCAGCGTGTTGGAGCTTTGCAAGCACTACGGCGTCGACGCCAAACGCGCCGAGCCGGTGCGCGCCACCGCTGCGCAGTTCTTTGACGATTTGCAGCGTGTTCACGCACTGCCCAAGGCCTATCGCACTTGGCTGGAGGCGGCGGCGATGATGTACGAGACCGGAAAATTTATGAACTACCAAGGTCACCACCGGCACACGCAATACATCATCGCCAACTCGGAACTCTACGGCTTTACGCCGGAGCAGCGCGCCATCACCGCAGCCATCGCCCGCTATCTCGGCAAGTCCCGGCCCAATCCCAATGACCGCGAGCTGCGCGCTGTTCCCGTGCAGGAGCATCTCCATGTGCAACGTGCGGTGGTTTTGCTGCGGCTGGCCACGGCCCTGCATCAGGATCGCGCCAGTGATGTGCAAAGTTTTCGCATTCGCGTCCAGCCCAAACAGGTGCGCGTGCGCATCACGCCGGGTCGCACCGGAGCGGAACTGGAATTCTGGTCGTTGCGAAAAGAAGCGGCTTACTTCCGCGAGGTCTTCGGGCGCGAGCTGGCTGTGGAGCTGGCCTGAATCATTCGCACCAGCTTGGGGTCAAAGAGCCATTGCAGACGCCCGGAGCGTCGGCTCATATCCAGCTTGGCGATGGCGCCTTTGCGCAGGCGAATTGGATCCACCTGCGCTGAAGAGCAGAGCAGCGCGCGCAGGTTCTGCGTCAGGCTGGGATTGTGGCCAACGAATAAAACATTTTCCAGTGAAGAGAACTCTTCCACCAGCTTGAGAAAATCCTTGGCGCTGCCAGAGGGCAACAGTGCGGGCCGGATCGCGATCTGCTGCTCATAGCCAATTTCTGTGCCCACCAGCGATGCGGTTTGCAACGCGCGTTTCAGCGGGCTGGAAACAACGCAGTCCACCTGCACCTTCAACGTGTTCAATACACCGCCCAGCAGCAGGCAGTGCGCCTTGCCTTCCTTGTCCAGCGGGCGCTTCAGGTCGAGTTGTGAATTCAGCAGGCGCTTGCCCGCGCTGGCATGGCGGAGAAGATACAGATTCATAAGTGCTAGCGTTCATTGTAGGGTCAGCACCGCTGCAAACGCCAGACCTCCGCTGTGAGCAGGCCGCCCAGCAGTGGCTGCCGCGCCTCCAGCATCCAACCGCACCGGCGCATGGCTGCGGCATAGTCAGGAATTTGGCGCACGCCGAGTTGCGTCATCCATCCGAAGGCGCGATAGAGCCAGGCCACCACAACGCACGCAGGCAGGCGCATCCAGCCGCGTTGTGGAATGGAAAACTCCGAAACAATCCAAATCACATCCTGTGCCAGCGCTGGCTGCATTCGTTCAATCAACGCGCTGGCCTCCGCGTCGCTCAGGCAATCCAGAAAAAAATGGGAAACGATCAGATCATAGCCCCGTGGCTCGGGCGTGTAGGTGCGCAGATCGCAGTGCAAGGTGCGCAGACGCGCCGATGGTTGTGGTCCCAGCGCATCCACGCGCTCGCGCAAGGCTTGCAACATGCGTGGGCTGGCGTCGGCTGCGTCAATCTCAACCGTGGAATTTTGCTGCATCAGCCGCTGCGTAAATCGTCCATCGCCATCGCCCAGCACCAGCGCCCGGCGTGCATTCGCGCAGCGCTCCAAAAAGAAAAACCGGCAGCGCTCCAACCCTTTGCCAAAGGAAAAATATTCCATCCAGCGGTAGACCTTGGCGAGCCGGTCAAAGTTGGCGGGCGCATTCATCGCGGCAGCGCCAGGGCCAGCAGGGGCGTCAACAGGGCCAAGTCCACCGCCACGCGCAACGTGCGTGCGTGGAGCCGTGGACTGCTGCGATGCAATAGCCAAAACAGCAGGCCACTGCCCAGCGCCGATGCGGGCAACACGCGAAACTCCGCGCTGGGAGCGGCGAGGAACAAACCCGTCGCCAGCAACAGCAGAATCAGCGCGCAATCTGGCAGACGCGCGCCCAGCCATCGCGTCAGCGGATGGACAACATCTTCAGCCGGATTGGCTACGGCTCCGGCATCTTCCCACGTCTGAATCGCAACACAGTTCCAGCAGCAGAGGCCGGCAAAACAGGCCGTGGCCAGCAGCATCCAAACAGCCTGCCCCTGCAAGTGCGCGCAGACCGGTGCGGCCACGGCACAGGCAAAGAGCACGCCCACTGCCAGTTCCTTGGGCAGCCGCGCGCGATGTGTTGTGGCCGTGCGTGAGGGAGCCGCGTGGATCAAGCCGAAGTACAGCAGTCCCACAATTGCCAACAGAAAATCCTCTTTGCGCACAGACTCCCCCACGCGCAGCAACAAAAGATACGCCAGCGCGGCAAGCGCCGCCAGCAGCGTAACAACAAACGCGCTGCGATGGCGCGCATAAAATCTGTGCCGTTCGCGTAGTGTGGCCGCTGGCTTGTGCAGCCATCCATCCAGCAACCGGTCGGCAACGTAAACGCACCAGGTACCCAGAGCCAGCGTGGCATAGGAGTACCACGGCAGATGCACGGAAAATGCGCGCGCAAAGGTGAAGGCCCACACGAATGCAATGGCTGGTGCATCTAGGCTGAGCAGATGCCACCAATACAGAGGCGAGCGCAACGAAACGGTCAGAACTGGAGCAGACGCGGGCTGGGTCAGTACGGCAGGCACAAACTTCTCAGGCGGTGCGCATGGCTGCGGGGGATTCCGCACGCTTCGCACCTAATATAAGGATGCAGCCGGAATCCATTCGCTGCAACTGGCTGGCCGCAACCCAGTGTTTATTGGATGGTCGTGTTGGGCGCGACCGGCATGTCCAAGTCTTTGGGGATAGCCCGGCTTCTGCGCTTGCGTGGCGCGGCCTTCTGCGGCGTGGATTTTTTTACCGCCGACTTGCGCGTGCGCGCTGTGGAGGTTTGCGGATTCGGAGCGGGGGACTGCGGACTTGAAGCTGCCGCTGCGCACAAAGCCAAAGCGGCCACGGGCGGTTGCACCGGTGCAGGCAGAGCGGCTGCGGCTAATTTGCCTTCCGCCTGCTGCATAAAGTATTCCTGCGCGCTAAAGCCGTTGAGCATGGCCTCACGGTCGCGCACGGAGCGGCCATCGGCCAGCAGCCAGCGGGATTTTTTTGTGTCGGCCATGTACGCGCGCAAAATATCATCTTGGATGCGCGCGCGCAGTGCAGGGTCCAGCACGGGAAAGACGACCTCGCAGCGCTCAAACAAATTGCGCTGCATCCAGTCGGCGCTGCCGCAAAAGATTTCCGGGCTGCCGCCATTTTCAAAAGAAAAAATGCGGCTGTGTTCCAAAAACTGGCCGACAATGGAGCGCACGCGTATCCTATCGCTCAACCCCGGCAGGCCCGGACGCAGCGCGCAAATGCCGCGCACCAGCAGATCAATCTGCACACCAGCCTGCGAGGCCTGATAGAGCGCTTCGATCACGCTCAGCTCCAGCAGGGAATTCATTTTGGCGAAGATGCGGGCGGGCCGTCCGGCGCGTGCGTGCTCGGCCTCGCGCTGAATCAAACGGATGAAGCCCTCGGCCATGGTCAGTGGCGCCACCAGCAGCGGGCGGTAATCGTCCGATTCAGAATTCGCCGTTAAATAATTGAAGACCGCATGCACGGCGCTGGTGATCTGCGGATTGGCCGTCAGCAGGCTCATGTCCGTGTAGATGCGCGCCATCTCCGCGTTGTAGTTTCCCGTGCCCAGGTGCGCGTAACGGCGCACGCTGCCGTCTGCATCGCGACGCACCAACAGCGCCATCTTTGCGTGTGTCTTAATCCCGACGATGCCGTGAAAAACCTGCACGCCTGCATCTTCCAAATCGCGCGACCAGCGAATGTTGGAGGCTTCATCAAAGCGCGCCATCAGCTCCACGACTACCGTGACCTCTTTGGACTGCGCCGCAGCGCGCAACGCTTCAAAGATGGCGGAGTTGGCCGTGGTGCGGTACAGCGTCTGCTTAATGGACAGCACGTTGGGATCCTCTGCCGCAGCCTGGATGAAACCCACCACCGCATCGTAGGAGTCGTACGGATGGTGCAGCAGAATATCGTGCCGACGAATCTCGTCAAATAAATTTTCCGACTGCCGGTTCAGGCGCAGCTCGCGCGGGCTGAAGAGCGGAAACTTCAAATGCGCTGCGTTGGTCTTGGTGTACAGATTCATCAGGCGCGACAGATTCACCGGGCCATCCGTGCGGAAGACCTGAAATTCTTCCAGCTCAAAGTTGGTGCGCAGACGCTCGACGATCTCCGCGTCGGCGGTCATTTCAATCTCCAGACGCACAGCATCGCCCTTGCGGCGGTTGTGCAACTCGGCGCGCACGCTTTCCAGCAGGCTGCGCGATTCCTCCCCTTGCATGTACAGGTTGCTGTTGCGCGTCACGCGGAAGGCCGCAGTCGACAGCACCTCATATCCGCGGAAGAGTACGGCGGCCTGCGACTCGATCAAGTCATGCAGAAAAATGTAGTCGTGGCAGCCTTCTTCTGCGGGCAGCGGCACCAAGCGCGGCAGGGCGCGCGGCACGGTCACCACGCCCAGAATGTTGCCCGGTGCGCCTTTGCGCTTGCGTCGCAGCAAAAGCGCCAGACACAGCGCCTTGTTCAACACGCGCGGAAAAGGATGGCTGGGGTCGATGGTCACCGGCGTCAGCAGCGGATCGACTTCGCTCTGGTAGAAGCGCAG
>JAJZMO010000187.1:10097-23758 GCA_021798235.1 Acidobacteriota bacterium
GGCAATTGGGCTGGGATGCCTGCTGGTCGCGCACACATCCTGTGCCCGCGCGCAGACGCCAGCGGGCGCGGATTTTCAGGGCAGTGTGGTCAGCGGACACGCTGCGGCTCAGCGGCTGCCGCTCAGCTTGGACGACGCCATTGCCCGCGCGTTGCGCACAAATCTTGGCTTACTCTTGCAGTCCGATGCGGCGCAACAGAGGCGCGGAGAGCGCTTGCAGGCTTTGCAATCGCTGCTGCCCACTGTGACAGGAACAGCGCAGGACGTGGTGGCGCAAACCAACTTGCAGGCCGAGGGACTGCGCGGACCTGGTTTCCCGGTCATCATTGGCCCCTATGGCTACACCGATTTTCGTCTTACGTTGCAACAATCGCTGCTCAACGTGCCCTCGTTGCAGACTTACCTGGCCGCGCGGCATGACTTTCAGGCCACGCAATTTTCCCTGCAGGATGCACGCGACATGGTTGTCGTTACGACGGCGAATGCGTACCTGCTTTGCCTGGCAGATGCAGCCCGCGTGGCCGGGGTGCAAGCGCAGGCGGACACGGCCAAGCTCTCGCTCGATCAGGCGATCGCGCGACATCAGGCTGGAGTTTCACCGCGTTTGGATGAACTGCGCGCGCGCGTGGATTATCAAACGCAGCAGCAATTGCTCATTACCGCGCAAAATCAATATGACAAGGACAAGATCGCCTTGGCGCGCGTCATCGGCCTGCCGCTGGATCAGCAATTTGACCTGACCGACACGGCCCCTTATGCGGCATTGGATCACGTCGATGTGCAGCAAGCCATGCAGCAGGCTCTGGAGCACCGCAGCGATTTGAAGGCCGCCGAGCAGCAGGTGCTCGCCGCTAAAAAATCCAAGTCGGCTGCAACGCTGGAGCGGCTGCCACGGTTCGACTTCGAAATGGATTATGGGGAAATTGGCGTCAATCCCAGCAATTCCTATGGAACGTTGAACGTTGCAGGCACGTTGACTGCGCCATTGTTTGAAGAGGGAAAACTACGCGGGGATGCCCGCATCGCCGCTGCGCAGCTGGCGCAGGCAGTGGCACGCCAGAACAGCCTGGCGGCGCAGGTGCGCGCGGATGTGGAAGACAGTCTGCTCGACATTCAATCCGCAGCCAAGCTGGTGAGTGCATCGCAAAGCAATTTGCAATTGGCCAAGGAGGCGCTCAGCGAAGCGCAGCAGCGTTTCCAGGCCGGCGTCTCTGGAAATCTGGCCGTTTCTCAGGCCTTGACTGCTGTTGCACAGGCCAACGACGCGTATGTCGGCAGTTTGTATCAACACAATCTGGCCAAGCTTTCTTTGGCGCGCGCGCTGGGTGTGGCACAGACGCAATCCAAGATCATCCTCGGAGGAGGAGCACCGTGGCAGAAATAAGGAATGAGGCAACAGAAATGCAGGCAACGGAAAATTCCTCACGCAAGCGCTTATTGGCACTGAGCGTAATCGCCTTGCTGTTGGTGGGTGCCGCGCTCTTCTGGTGGCATGGTACGTATTATGAGGACACAGACGATGCGCAGATCGACGGTCCACTTGTGCAGATTAGCGCGCGCATCAAGGGCAATGTGACGGAGGTCAACGTCACCGACAATCAGCGCGTGGACAAGGGCCAGGTGCTAGTGCAGATTGATCCGCGCAATTTTCAGGCTGCGCTCGATCAGGCCGAGGCCAACCTGGCCAGCGCCCAGGCCAGTTACGAGGCGGCGCTGGTCTCCGTGCCCATCACCGACATTAACACCAATTCGCAATTGCATTCTGCGGATGCGGACGTAAGAGGCGCTCTCTCCGGCGTGGCGCAATCTGAAAAGCAGTTGGATGCTGCGCAGGCGCAGGTGCTGGCTGCCGAGGCGGAAAACACCAAAGATCAACTCGATCTGCAACGGTACACGCCACTGGTGGAAAAGGATGTCATCTCCAAACAGCAATATGACGCGACCGTGGCCGCAGCCGCTTCCAGCAAGGCTCAACTGGCCGAGGCGCAGGCCAATCTGATGGCCGCGCAGCAGGCCGTTCGCCAAGCCAAGGAGCGCCTGACCGAGGCGCAGGCCAACTACAACGCCGCGCAGACCGGGCCGCGTCAGGTCACCGTGCAAAAAGCCAAGGCCGATCAGGCCGCAGCGCAGGTGCATCAGGCACAGGCTGCCGTGGAGCAGGCGCGACTCAATCTGAGCTACACCGTCATCACCGCGCCAGAGTCGGGCATCGTCAACAACAAGACCGTGGAAGTGGGCCAGAACGTCAGCGATGGCCAGACCATGATGACGCTCATCCCGCTGGAAAATGTCTGGGTCACCGCCAACTTCAAAGAAACCCAACTGCGCCACATGCGCGCCGGCCAGCCGGTTATTGTCTCCGTGGATGCCTACGGTGGGCGTGAGTATCACGCTGTTGTTACACAAATTGGCGGAGCCACTGGATCCATGCTCAGTCTGTTTCCAGCGGAGAATGCCACAGGCAACTACGTCAAAGTCGTGCAACGCATTCCCGTGCGCATTGATTTCACCAATCCAGATGAGAACAAGGATCATCTGTTGCGACCAGGTATGAGTGTGACTCCCACCGTGCGTGTAAAAAACTAATCACCGCGCATCCCAAGCGGATCGAGAAAAGGACCGCATTGCCTTGCAGGCAGTGCGGTCTTCTTGCTTTGCGGGTGCAGACTGGTGCCAGGGTGCGTTCTCCAGCACCTTCTCCCAGGGAAAATCCCCTAAAAAACTAGATAAATCTAGGAAAAAACAGGTAAAATGCACAAGAGCGATAATCCTGTCAGGTGACAGCGTGCGCAAACCTTTGGAAGATGACGGCGTGGCGGACGAGCAGCTTGCGGATGAGCTGCGCCCGCAGGAGCGTCGGCAAAACCGCTCCAGGCGCGAACCCTCGGCGTTCTCTGACGACACTATAGGCGCACCAGAAGCCGATGCGAAATTTCAACGCACCCAGAATCGCACCTCCGTACGACGTAGAGCCGTGCATTCCCGCGCTCGCAGAATTCTTTTGCTGATACTGGTGCTGGCAGCCTTTGCGGCGATCGGAGTGGGATTCTGGCAAGCACGCGCGTTTTTATTACACAATCCGCGCTTCCTCGTGCAGAATGTTGGCGCAATCGAAGTGCAAGGCAACGCCGCCGTTGCCGCCAGTGATGTGCAGCGCATCTTTCGCGCGGATGTTGGGAGTAGTATTTTTTCCCTGCCGTTGGCCGCACGCAAAGCACAGATCGAGCAAATCCCCTGGGTGCAGCGTGCGACGGTGATGCGGCTATGGCCAAACCGGCTGCGCGTTTCTTTGGTTGAGCGCATCCCTGTGGTCTACGCGCGGGATGGCGACAGCGTGCATTTGATGGATGCCGAAGGCGTATTGTTGCCCATGCCCGACGGCGGCCTGCATCTGGGGTCGTATCCAATCGTCAACGGTGCCTGGGCCAGTGATGCGGCTGCGCGCGCACGCAAGCTGCAACCGTGCCTGCAATTTTTGGCCGCGCTGGATGCGCAGGGCAATTCCATTTCCCAGCAGATCAGCGAAGTGGACATCCGCGACCCAGAGGATGTGCGCGCGCTCGTTTCTGGTGGTGAAGGCGGAATTCTTGTGCATTTTGGCAAGGAGAAATTTCTGGCCCGCTATCAGGCTTTCGCTGCGCATCGAGCGGAATGGCTGCGCATGTATCCGCACTTAGCCTCAGTGGACATGCGGTATGGGCGGCAAGTGGTGTTGGACATGACTCCCGGCACATCGGTGCAGACGGTACCGCAAAGCGCGCCACAGACATCGGGCGCAGCGCAGACGCCCCCAAACACGGAGGTGCAATGATGCAGCGCAAGGACTCCCATTTGGCCGTGGTGGATGTGGGGCAGGCGAAGATTCGCGTGCTGGTGGCGGACGTGCGCGACGGCGCGGTGCGTTACTGTGGGCACGCCGTGGAATCGGCGCGTGGCATCAAGCGCGGCATCATTACGGATCTGCAACCGGCCAGCGCGGCCATGGACGCGGCCTTCAAACGCGCGGAGATTGCAGCCGACTGCTCCATTGCACACGCGACTACGGGCATCGGCGGAGTGCATGTGCGCGGCTTCACCAGCCGCGGCGGAATTCGTCTGGGCGGCAAACTGCGCGAAATTACCCAAGAGGACGTGCGCGCTGCCGTGGAACATGCGCGCAATGTGCAACTGCCTTCGGACCGCTCCATCTTGCATCTGCTTCCTCAGGAGTATCTGGTCGACGAGCATGGCGGCATCCATAATCCCATTGGCATGGTGGGCAGCACGCTGGAGGTGAATCTGCAAATGCTCACCTGCCTGACCAGCGCGATGCAGAGCGTCGTTACCTGCATGAACCACGCGGGCATTGAGGCTACGGACACTGTGTTTGAAGCGCTGGCTGCAGCCGAGGCCGTACTCTCTGCCGACGAGCGGGAGCTGGGCGTTTGCGTGCTCGACATCGGTGCAGCCTCCACAGAAGTCATCGTTTTCTTTGAAGGCTCCGTGATGCACACAGCCTCGCTGCCCATTGGCGGGGATCATTTCACAAACGATCTGGCTGTGGTGCTGCGCGTGTCGCTGGCAGAGGCGGAAAATCTGAAAATAAACTTTGGCCACTCTGTGGTCACGTCTGTCTCTGAGGCGCAACAGGTGAACATTCCCGCTGGGACAGGAGGGCAGGAACAACTGGTGCCCCTACGCTATATCAGCGAAATTTTAGAGCCACGCGCGCGCGAACTCTTCCAAATGATCCGCGACAATCTGCGTCAGGGCGGCGTGCTGGAGGCCTTGGGAGCGGGCGCGGTACTCACCGGCGGCGGAGCCAAGCTGGCTGGATTGCTGGACCACGCAGAGAGTCTGCTGCGCGCACCGGCACGCATCGGCACCCCAGTCCCACTGTCGCGGATGCCACATGGTTTGGCCGATCCAGAGTTTGCCACGCTCGTCGGGTTACTGCTGTATCGCCATCGCACCAGCAGCCTGCGCGCGGCACAGGATAGCAGCCTGCGCTCGAAACTGCGGAGCATCGCTGGCGGAGAAATTTAAACGATTCGTAGAAGGAGGGAAGACATGTTCGATTCCAACGGCAACGGGGAAGAGAATCTGCGCATCCAGTACAACGAAGAGATGATGCGCGGCGCCAAGATCAAAGTGATTGGTGTGGGCGGCGGTGGCGGCAATGCTGTCAACCGAATGATTGAAGCGCAGGTGGAGGGCGTGGAGTTTATTGCCGCCAACACAGATGTGCAGGCACTGCGGCTGTCCAAGGCTCCCATCAAGCTGCAACTAGGTGTCAAGCGCACCAGCGGACTGGGAGCAGGCGCAAATCCCGACATCGGACGGCAGGCCGCGCTGGAGGATTCTGAAAAAATCCTGGAGGCGCTCGACGGCGCGGACATGGTCTTTGTCACAGCGGGCTTGGGCGGAGGCACCGGCACCGGCGCCGCTCCAGTCATCGCCTCTCTCGCCAGCGAAATGGGAGCTCTCACCGTGGCCGTGGTCACGCGCCCCTTTGGCTTTGAGGGCAAACGCCGTCGGTTGCAGGCCGAGCGCGGACTGGAAGAGTTGCTCGACAGTGTGGATACGATGATCGTGATCCCCAACGAGCGGTTGTTGAACGTGGCCAAGGATGCAGGCTTCTTTGAGTCCTTCCGCATTGCCGATGATGTGCTGCGCCAGGGGGTGCAGGGCATCTCAGACATCATCACGATTCCGGGCATCATCAACCGCGACTTTGCCGACGTAAAAACCACCATGGCCGGCATGGGCTACGCCGTGATGGGCACGGCGGTGCGCAGCGGAGCCAATCGCGCCATGGAGGCTGCACACGCAGCCATGGCCTCACCCTTGCTGGAGGAAGGCGCAATCGATGGTGCGCGCGGCATTCTGATTAACATCAGCGGCTCCAGCACGCTTAAGCTTAGCGAGGTCAATGAGGCCTCCATGATTATCCAAAGCGCCGCGCATGAGGATGCCAACATTATTTTCGGCGCGGTGATGGACGAATCGCTGGGCGAAGAGATCAAGATCACCGTGATCGCCACCGGCTTTCGCCATGAAACCCCGCAGCGCCGCGAAAAGATGATGCGGCCCGCCACGACCACGATCCATTCCGGCGATGGAGCCGCACCCAAGGCGCGCTTTGCCAGCGAAATGGTTGCAGTCGACGACTACGCCACCGCCCCGTACCCGCAAATCGAGGAGACGCCCGCCTTCGCCGCCGCGCCCGCTGCGCGATCGCTTGCACCTGTACCCGAAGCCGCCTATGCAGAAGAGCCAGAGCGGGCACACTCTGCAGCCGCACAGCCTCCGACGCACACGGAGGATTTGTTTGCGCCCGCTGTTGTCTCCGCGCCCATGGCTGCGTCCGAGTTGGAGGCTGAGGACCAGCTCGACATCCCGGCCTTCTTGCGAAAGAACAGTACTGAGTAGATTCCCATTTTGGATTTTGTAGGATTTAGAACAAGGGAACGACCTTGTCGGCGGTGTACGGCAAACTTTTCCATTGCCTCAAGCCGCATATCGCCGATACTGTTAACAGGTGGGCTGCGAGCCAGCCACAGCAGAGTTGCACCCGGGTCAAGGGTTCAAGAATTTTTAGAGAATCAGCAGTAAAAATATGCGGCATTTTGCACATCTTCTCCCCCTCCATTGGCAAACGCGACGCGGCGCGTTGCACACGATTGCGCTGCTCGCCTTCCTTTTGTTTGTGCTGCCCGCGCATGCGGCTCCAGCAGCAGAAGGCTCCAGCGCGCCTGTGACGGCCGCAACCAGCGTGCAAGGCTCCAGTGAAAAGCAGGGCACACAGGCCTCCGCGCTGAATGAGACCACGCGCGTACACAGCCGCATGGCGGCGCGGCAGCATCATCACTCCGTCACCAATGTACATTACCGCCGCGTCTACTCTCGCCGCCGCCATCGCTACTATGAACGCTTCACTGGCAACTCTTTTGCCACAGATCAGACCGAAGGCGATGTTACCGACGGCGAGGATGCCACGGTGCGCCAGGCGGCCATCGACGCGCTGGGGGACATGAACGGAACCGTTGTGGTCATCAATCCCAACAATGGACGCATTCTGGCCATGGTGAATCAAAAGCTCGCGCTTTCCAGTGGCGCGGAGCCGTGCTCGACCATTAAGCTCTCCGTGGCGCTGGCTGCGCTGGAAGAGGGCGTCATCACCAAGGACACTCCCGTCGATTTGGGCGGCCACTATCACCTCACACTGACTGAAGCGCTAGCGCACTCCAACAACTTGTATTTTGAAACCGTGGGTCGCCGCTTAGGCTTTGATCGCGTCAAACATTACGCCAACCTTTTCGGCTTGGGTGAGTTGGCCGGGTATGACATTCCAAATGAACAACTCGGCGAGTATCCCACGCAGGTGTTGCCGCAAAGTAAAGGTGGCGTGGGTCGCATGTGTTCCTTTGGCGAAAGCGTTTCCATGACGCCGCTGCAACTGGGTGCGCTGGTCTCTGCCATTGCCAATGGAGGCACGCTCTACTACCTGCAACACCCGCTCACAGCCGACGAGGCCGCCGACTTCACTCCGCGCATCAAGCGCACGCTCAACATCGGCCCGCTGATTCCGCAGATGATCGACGGCATGGCCGGTGCGGTGCGCTATGGCACGGCGCGCTCCCTGCGCACCAACTTCAAAGAGTTTCCCGTCTTCGGCAAGACCGGCACCTGCTCCAACAATGGCACGCGCTTCGGCTGGTTCGCCTCGTATGCAGACACGCCCTCTGGGCGCATCGTGGCTGTCATCTTTTTAGAAGGTGGACGCCCCACCTTCGGCCCCAAAGCTGCGGAACTGGCCGGTGTCTTCTATCGCAATCTGGAAGAGCACAACTACTTCGCCACGTTGTCCTCTGCCTCGTCGGGTCCAGCTACGACGACGACAGCGCCGTAGCTCTCGGATTCCAAGTCTCAAACGCAAGACTTGAAGTACCCGAAGGCTGCGCAACCGGAAACAGAATTTGCCGGTGCCCCATGCAAGCCATCATTTAGCTTACGTGGGCGTATCGTCAGAAGCACGGCGCTTTTCTGGCTCGAAACATGCAGACAGAAACCTTCACAGAAACCTTCTCCGAGACGCGGAACAAGGACAGAGCGTTCTCCTGCGGCTCAAACCGCACGGCAATGCTGGAACTTGAGGACGGGCTATAGCCCGTCCTCTTCGTGGACGCAAGTCTCGCCCCTGCAAAGCACAGACGGATTCAGAGATTCCCTAGCGCCACATCGTATAGAAGCCGGGGGCCTGATCCAGCAGCGTCTCCGGGCTGGGCAGCAGCGATTTCGCATCGGCTCCGAGCAGGGCCTCCAACACGCTGCGGTGGGGCTTTTCCGGACGCACAATAGTTGGCTCGCCTTGGATGCCCACGTACGCGGCGGTATTCTTCAGCGCCACGCGAAAGCCACCAGTCGCGTCAATCAAGTGCAGAGGCAGCGCTTGTTGGCCGGTCCAGACCTGGCCGGTAGCCAAGGGCTGAATCTGGGCTACGGTCATCTTGCGGCCTTTGGCCACATCGGCGATGAACTGCTGGTGCATATTGTCGATGAGCGCCTGTAAATAGGCCTGCTCCTGCGGTGTCAGATCGCGCGTGGGCGAGCCTGCGTCCTTGAGCGCGCCGGCCTTGATCGTGACATCCTTCAGCTTGGCCCATTGCAGCAGGCCTCCATAGTTAACCCACTGCGCGATGACGCCGATGCTGCCGACAACGCTGGCCTCATTGGCATAGATGCGGTTGGTGGCCGAGGCGATGTAATACGCTCCACTAGCTCCTACACTTTCGATCGAAGCAACAATGTACTTTTTATGCTGCCCGCGGATGTGCATCACCTCGTGATAAATCTCTTGCGAGGCCGCCGCGCCGCCGCCGGGCGAGTTGATGTGCAGAATGATGGCCTTGATGGATTTGTCGTTGGAGTACTGCTCCAACTGCTTGTCGATTTCGTCGGCAGAGAGAATCACGCCGGTGATGTCGATGACTGCAATCTGATTGGAGCGGAAGGAGGCAAAGCCGCTGGCGTCGCTGCTGCTGCGCAGCGAAAGCAGGGCCACGCCCCACAGAACAGCCACGACCACGATGAAGGCTCCGCCTGTCAGGGAGAGCCATAGCCAAAACGAACGCTTCTTGGGAGATTCCTGCATCTGCATGGGGATGAGTGTACACCGTGCGCGGGCTGGGATGCGCTCCCCGCACGTTGATGGATGTCGCGGCAGCGGCTGCGCAGGTTACAATCATCTCTAATTGTTCCGTTGCAGTGCGCGCTGGGTGGGCTGCAACAAGTCCGTTTTTTCCGTTAACGAAATCAATGCAAGAACTGCAATACAGCATCGTGATCCCTGCCTATAACGAACAGGCCCGTATAACCGCCACGCTGAACGGTGTGCTGGCCTGCGTGCGGCGGAACGGATGGGCTGCCGAGGTGCTGGTGGTCAACGATGGATCGAGCGACCAAACAGCAGAGATCGTGCGCACCATTGCCCAGCAGAACCCGGCTGTGCGGCTGATTGAGAACAGTCGCAATCGCGGCAAGGGCTACAGCGTGCGCAACGGCATGTTGCAGGCGCGCGCGCCGATCGTCATGTTCACGGATGCGGATCTGTCCTCTCCAATGGAAGAGGCTGAGCGACTGTTTGCCGCGCTCCAGCAGGGAGCTGACGTTGCCATTGGCTCGCGCTGGTTGGAGCGCAACCGGCAAACACTGCGCCAACCTCTGTACCGCAGATTTTTTGGCCGCTGCTTCAACGCCTGCACCCGGCTGGTGATGGGGCTGCCATATGCGGATACGCAATGTGGCTTCAAGGCCTTTCGCCGCGAAGTGGTGCGGCCCATCTTTCTGCGCCAGCGAATTGAACGTTGGGGCTTTGACCCGGAGATTCTCTTCATCGCGCGCAAACAGGGCTACCGCGTGCGAGAAGTACCTGTGACGTGGGGCCATGATGCTCGCTCGCGCATCAGCTACCTGCGGGACGGATTGCAAATGCTGCGTGAAATTGCCTGGGTGCGGTGGAACTCGTTGACCGGCGTCTATCGCCGCGAGAATCCACGGCTGTATGTGGAGCACCAGCACTTGGAAGAGCAGCCGGTTTCCTTGACTTCAGCCGGGGCCAAGGCGAATCTGCGCTAGAAAACTCTCTGCGCTGGCAGTGGCTGTTGGCTGTTGCTTTCCCATGCCAGATTGCATCGAAACCCTCTGCTTGAACCTCTGTCCACAGCGATGGTGACCCAAGGCGCGGCAGTTGCTCCTTGGCTACAATGGGTGCATGCCGATCGCTCCGATTATGCTCGAAGGGCGACACGTGCGGTTGGAGCCGCTGACGCAGGCCCACTTTGCTGCCCTGGCGGAGATTGCCTTCGATCCAGAACTGTGGCGGCTCTCTACGGCGCAGGTGGCCACGGAGGCCGACCTGCACGCCTACATCGACGCTGCGCTGGCCCTACAACAGGCTGGGACTGTGCTGCCATGGGTCACGCGCGAAAAATCCAGCGACAAAATCGTCGGCAGCACACGCTTCCTGGACATCCAGCCTGCGCATAAAAATTTGGAGATCGGTGCCACGTGGCTGGCGCGTCCGTGGCAGGGAACTGGGCTGAATACGGAGGCGAAATATCTGCAACTTCGCTACGCATTTGAACAGTGGGGAGCCATGCGCGTGGCGCTGAAAACTCACCATGAAAATCTGCGTTCGCAGGCTGCCATGCGCGCCATTGGCGCTCGCCCAGAGGGCGTCTTTCGCAATCACATGGTGATGCCCGGCGGCGGCATCCGCCATAGCGTCTGGTTTGGCATCACCCGCGAGGAGTGGCCCCAGGTAAAAATTGTGCTGCAAAAAAGAATGCAGCGATTCTTTGGCGATGACTGCGTGAATTGAGCGCGGCCCCGCGCCTGTCTTCACTTTCAAAAAATTCCGGGTGCCCCATCCTTTGCGCTTTTGCTAGGGGTGGGAGGCGTAGACTCCTTCCCACGCGCACACGCAGCGAGAAATTCTTTAGCCTGCCGTCTCTGTCGTGCGCTTCAGTTGGCCGCAGGCGGCGTAGATGTCGCGTCCGCGGGGGCGGCGGATATACGCAGGCACACCTGCTGCCATCAAATGCTGCTGAAAGGCGGCCACATCCTCAGCCTGTGGCATCTGGTACGGCACATCCGGCCCTGGATTCCACACGATCAAATTTACCTTGAGTGGCAGGCCGGAGCGTCGCACCTGCTGCACCAACTCGCGCGCATCCTGCGGGCGATCGTTGATGCCGCCCAGCAGCACATATTCCAACGTCAACTGCTCGCGCGCGCGCAAGGGAATTGCGCGCAGGCCATCCAGCAGCGCCGCAATGTTCCACTTGCGGGTAATGGGCATAATCTCCGCTCGGATGATGTCATTCGGCGCATTCAAACTCAGCGCCAGCTTGGGCCGTACCGGCTCGGCGGCAAAGCGTTCAATGCCCGGCAGAATGCCCGAAGTGGAGACCGTCATGCGTGACTCTGGGATGCCCACGCCCGCAACCAGCAGTCGCACCGCGTCCATGAAGGCGTCATAGTTCAGGAATGGCTCGCCCATACCCATGAACACAAGATTGATGCGGTCGCGCCCGACGCGCACTTTGTGCCGATTGAGCACGGCCACTACCTGGCCCGCAATCTCGCCCGCCGTCAGATTGCGCTGTACCCCGAGCTTGGCCGTCAGGCAGAACTGGCAGTTCACCGCGCAGCCCACCTGGCTGGAGACGCAGATCGTCGCTCGCAAATATCGCTCCGTCTTTGCAGCCGATTCCTCCGCTGCGCTGACAGCTGCATCGGAGCCGTCGCCCTGCTCGCCGCCATCGCCTTCGGGCATCCAGACCGTCTCCACCGTCGCGCCGTCGGCACAGGCAATCAGGTAGCGCTCCGTGCCGTCCACAGAAGTAAATACCTGCGCAATCTCTGGTAGCCCGACGCAGAAGCCAGCCTCCACAAGCTGATTGCGGAGCTGCACTGGAAACGGTGCAATCTGGTTAATCTCTGACACGCGTGTCTGGTATAAAGCATGCCAAAGCTGATTGATACGATAAGAAGTTAATGTATAACTTGAAAGAATTTCCGCCAGCGCTTCCTTATCCATGCCCAATAGGGCTGTCTTACGTTGCGGCTGAGTTGCTGGACCGATTTGGATGGGCTGGCTCATGTGTGGGCTGCGGCTCTGCGGCAAAGGTGCGGAGCGTATGTAACAATCATAAGCGATAGAAAAAATCGCAGAGAACGCGGGCTGGGCCGGTCGCTACCGTGACGGCAAAACAGGTTCCAGATGCGCACAAGTGAGGTTCAACGTGGAGCAGGAGCGCAGAATTCGCCGCACAGTTTTGCCAAATGGGTTGGTTGTTCTAACCGAACGCATGGAGCACATGCGCTCGGTATCTATGGGCATTTGGGTTCGGGCTGGCTCGCGCGATGAACGCGCCGAGGTCAACGGCATCTCCCACTTCATTGAGCACATGGTCTTCAAGGGTACACGCTCCCGCACGGCCCAGGGCATTGCACGCGAGGTGGACGCGATGGGCGGCAATCTCGACGCCTTTACCGGCAAAGAGATGGTCTGCTTCAACGTCAAGGTGCTGGATGAACACGTGCCCGGCGCGCTGGACGTGCTCTGCGACCTGGTGCGCAATCCGCTCTTTGCGCAGGAGGAGATGCAGCGCGAGCGTGGCGTGATTCTGGAAGAAATTAAGATGGACGCCGACAATCCTGACACGCTGGTGCATGAGACCTTCGTACAGAATCTGTGGCGCAATCATCCGCTGGGGCGGCCCATTCTTGGCACGCAGGAGACTGTCAGCCGCTTTGATCGCAATGTGGTGCTGGACTTTTACGGCGGGCAGTTTTTGGGCGGCAACATGATCTTTACTGCCGCAGGCCATCTGGAGCACGATGCGATGCTCGATCTGGTCAGCACCAAGCTGGGCGCGATCCCTGCTGGACGTTCCGACGGCATTCTAGAGCGGCCCGATTCGCAGGCCAAGATCATCCTGCGCAAAAAGAAATCGTTGGAGCAGGTGCAGCTATGCCTGGGCGTTCCCGGCCCGCAGACCAATGACGAGCGCCGCTACGCCGCATTTCTGCTGAACACGATCCTTGGCGGTGGCATGAGTTCGCGCCTCTTCCAAACCGTGCGTGAAGAGCGTGGCTTGGCCTATTCCATCTACAGCGAACTCAGCCCCTTCCGCGACACTGGTTCGCTTTGCGTCTATGCAGGCACCTCATCCCAAAATGCGGAGCAGGTGGTTCGGCTCACCGTGGAGGAATTTGCGCGCTTGAAGTCTGCGCCGGTTGCGCCGGAGGAGTTGCAACGGGCCAAGGATCAGGTGAAGGGCAACATTTTGATGAGCCTGGAAAGCTCTGGCGCGCGCATGACGAATCTGGCCCGGCAGGAGATGTACTTTGACCGCTTCACCGGCGTCAACGAGGTATTGGAGCGTATTGCCGCCGTGACCGCTGAGGAGATGCGCACGCTGGCGCAGTCGCTTTTTGTGCCGGAGGCCATTGCCGTCGTGCTCTTGGGCAATCTGGGTGGAGTAAAGATCACGCGCGAACACGTGGCCTGCTAGCGCCGATTTCTCACACGATGTTCGGGGTGCAGTCGCCCCTCCCTACGTGCAAAGAGACTACTCCTTTGGCAAGGCATTGCAGAGCGCGAGAGCCAGCAG
>JAJZMO010000279.1 GCA_021798235.1 Acidobacteriota bacterium
CCGCCAGAGCAAATCGCGCAGCAGCCGCTGGCAGACCGCGCAGGCGCACGCATGTTGCGCTTTGACCGCGCGACAGGAGCTTTTGCTGATGGAAATTTCCGCGACCTGCCAGGATTGTTGCAATCGGGCGATCTGCTGGTGCTCAACAACAGTCGAGTGATTCCCGCGCGGCTCTTCGCACGCAGGGCTGGGTTGCACGCGCAGCCGGTGAGTGCCAAAAATCCTGCGGCCACGGAACATTTGCAGGGACGGATCGAAGTGCTACTGACCACGCAGCACGCGCCGCTGGAATGGAGCGCGCTGGTACGGCCCGGACGCAAATTGCCCGTGGGCGAGCGGCTCTTTTTTTATGCTGACGATGCAGCGAATTCGGCCACGCCATTACTGGAAGCCGAAATTATTAATCGCGGCGAACGCGGAGAGCGCAGGCTGCGCTTTGAACCCGTGGCAGATTTTTACGCAGCGCTCGACCGTCTGGGCCACATGCCGCTACCGCCCTACATCCATCGCAGCGATGCGCAGGCAGACCGCGAGCGCTACCAGACCGTCTACGCGCAGGAGCGTGGCAGCGTGGCAGCACCCACCGCCGGGCTGCACTTTACGCAGCAGGTGCTGGAGTCTATTCGCGCGCGCGGCGTGGAGATTGCGCACATCACCCTGCATGTTGGCTTGGGAACCTTTCAGCCGGTGCGTGTTGAGCGCGTGGACGCGATTCATCTGCACGCCGAGCGCTACACATTGCCTGCTGAAACTGCGGCAGCATTGAACCGCGCCCGCAGCGAAGGCCGCCGCGTAATCGCAGCCGGAACAACCACGGTGCGCACACTGGAGCACTGCGCACAACGCGCGGGCACTGGCCCGCTGGAGCCGCACTCCGGCGAGACGGAGATTTTTATAGCGCCCGGATTTCCATTTCGCATCGTGCAAGGCCTGCTGACGAACTTCCATTTGCCGCAATCGACGCTGCTGATGCTGGTCTGCGCATTTGGCGGCCAGGCACAAGTTCTGGCCGCTTACCGCCATGCCGTGCAGCAAGGCTACCGTTTTTTCTCCTACGGCGACTGCATGTTCCTTGCTTAAAGTGCGCGCGCGCGGCGCAGCCCTGCGCGCGTTGATAGACTCAATCCAAGATGGCAGAGCCACACGCAGACAAGCCGACAATTTTCCTATTGGACACGATGGCCTTTATTTTTCGGGCCTATCACGCCATGCAGCGGCAGCGCCCCATGTCCACGCGCACGGGGTTTCCCACGGCTGCTGTCTACGTGTTTGTGAATATGTTGCAGAAGCTTCGCAAGGATTTTGCGCCGGAGTATCTGGCCGCAGTCTTTGACGTAAGCGCGCCGCTGCTGCGTGATGAGCAGGCCAAAGGGCTGACCTCCATTCGCAAGTACAACAGCAAAACGCAGAGCTTTGAGCTGGTCGAGTACGCCGGATACAAAGCCAACCGCGAAGCCATGCCGGAAGATTTGGCACAGCAGATTCCCTACATCCGCCGCACGTTGGAAGCTTTGCGCATTCCCATGCTGCACTACGAGGGCTATGAGGCCGACGACGTAATCGGCACGCTGGCGCAGCAGGCCGCGCAGGCCGGGCACCCGGTCTTTGTCGTCTCCAGCGACAAGGACATGATGCAGCTTGTCAATGATCGCGTGCGCATTTTGAATCCTGCGAAAGATAATCTTGTGCTCGACCGCGCGGGCGTTGAGTCGGTGCTGGGCGTTGCCCCAGAACAAGTCGTGGATGTGATGGCGCTGCGTGGCGATGCCATCGACAATGTTCCCGGCGCGCCGGGCATCGGCGACAAAGGCTCGGTGGAGCTGATCCAGCAATTCGGCAGCGTGGAAGGCGTGCTGGAGCGCGCCAGCGAAGTGAAGCGCAAAAGCTACCGCGAGTCGCTGGAAAATAACCGCGAGACAATTTTGCTCAGCAAAGAATTGGTGACGATCCACACCAGCGTTCCCATGCCGCTGGAGTTGGAACCAATGCGCACGCAGCCGCCAGACGTCGAAGCCTGCCGCGCCTTATTTTCTGAGCTGGAGTTTACCTCCATGCTGAAAGAGCTGGGAGCGCAGGCACAAAGCGCGGGCACTCCGTTGCCGCAGGCTACGGTCAAAATTCTGCTGGAACCAACCCGCGAGCAGATCACAGCGCTGCTGACGAGCGCACGCAAACAGGGTTTAGCCATAGCCAGTGCAGGCGCAGCGGCAGCCAACAGCGAGCCGGAGGACGCAGCGGAAACGGCTGCGCAACCGGAGACACTTTCACTGCTGGATGCGATGGAGCGGACCGAACCCACGACACAGGTGGCGATGTTTTGGCTTGGACTGGCCGCGTGTGCAACTGCGGACTCGCACGATCTCGTTGCGCTGCGCGTCTCCGCGCAGGATGCAGATGTACGCGCTGCGCTGGAAGACGCAACGCTGCCGAAGAGCGTGCATGATCTGAAACAAACGATGCGGACACTGGAGCCACTGGGAATTTCTCTGGCCGGTGCGCGCGATGATTTGATGCTGTACTCCTATCTCATCAATCCCACGCATGGAAGCCACAAATTTGAAGATGTTGTGGCGCGCTTTGGCGGACCGGCGTTGCCACCTGCTGATGCAGAAGATCTCCTACCCGCAGCAGCAGCGGCCCTGGCCCAGCTTGCGCCTGTCTTGCGCAAAGATGTTGCATCGGCGGATTTGATGCGCGTGTATGAAACGATCGATCTGCCCTTGGCGCCGGTGCTGCTGCGCATGGAGCAGGCGGGAATTCGCATCGACAGTGCCTGTCTGCATGAGGTCTCTTCGCGCTTGAACGCGGCCATGCATGCGGCCAGCGAGCAGATATTCGAACAGGCCGGTCAGCGTTTCAACCTCAACTCTCCCAAGCAACTCGGCGATGTGCTCTTCAACAAAATGGGATTGACGATGCCTGCGCGCGCCGGACGCGGCAAGTCGATTTCAACCGCGCAGGATGTGCTGGAAGAATTGTCGGAGCAACACGCCGTACCCCGGCTGGTGCTGGAGTACCGGCAAGTCTCCAAGCTCAAGTCCACCTACGCCGACTCGCTGCCGCTGCTGGCCGATGCACAGGGACGCGTACACACCACGTTTTTACAAACAGGCACGGCCACCGGGCGCGTCTCCTCGGTGAATCCAAATCTGCAAAACATTCCCATCCGCACGGAACTGGGCCGCGAGATTCGCGCAGCTTTTGTGCCTGCACCCGGCAACGTGTTGCTCTCGGCGGATTATTCGCAAATCGAATTGCGGCTGATGGCGCACTTCTCTGAAGACCCGTTGCTGCTCAAGGCCTACCGCGAAGGCGTGGACATCCACACACTAACGGCGTCGGAGGTCTTCGACGTGCCGGTTGGCCAGATGGACAAGACCACGCGCAATCGCGCCAAGGCGGTGAACTTTGGCATCGTCTATGGCATCTCGCCATTTGGGTTAGCGCAGCAGCTCGGCATCGAGCAGGGTGAGGCGCACCGCTACATTCAACGCTACTTTGAGCGCTATGCTGGCGTGCGCACCTACATTGACCGCATGCTGGATGAGGTGCGGCGCAGCCAGAGCGTGCGCACTCTGTTTGGCCGTGTACGGCCCATTCCCGACATCGCCAGCCGCAACGCCAACCAGCGTGGCTTTGCCGAGCGCACTGCGGTGAACACGCCGCTGCAAGGCACGGCGGCGGATATTTTGAAGTTGGCTATGTTGCGCATCGATGCGGCCATGCACGCGCAAAAACTGCGCTCGCGCATGGTGCTGCAGGTGCATGATGAGCTGGTCTTTGATGCCGTGCCGGATGAGTTGGATGCGCTGGCCACGCTGGTGCGCGCAGAGATGGAGCAGGTCGTGGAGCTGAAAGTTCCCCTAGCGGCCAGCCTGGCCAGCGGCGCGAACTGGCGCGACTTAAAACCTCTTTAAGCGCGCACGCTCCACTGCACGCTGACC
>JAJZMO010000345.1 GCA_021798235.1 Acidobacteriota bacterium
GGTGCTGGGCCTGAAACTGGATGGAGTCCGCCGTGCGGAAGCCGGGCCAGCCGGTCTTTTCCAGGGCGATGCGGGAGAGTTCGGCCCAGGCGCCGGGGAGGCGGGTTTCCGTGGAGAAGTGGTTCTGCGAGGTGAAGTCGAAGGCGGTCTGCATGCGCTGGCGGAGGGTTTGTGGCAGAGAATTACGGCTGATTGCCAGGGCGCGCTCGATGGAGATGAGAGGGGAAAGGATTGCGCTGTCGCGGAGAGCGGCGTCGGCGCGGGCGCACGCGAGGCGTTCTTCTTCACTGGCGGCGAGATAGCCAGAGGGCAGAAGTAAGGTGACGTCCGATTGTGGCAGTGGCTCGGTGAACCAGCGGAGTGTGAGGATCGCGGCGCGGACGACGGGCACCTTGGCAATGGGGTTGCCGAGGGTGAATTCGTAGACGGCGCGCGGGGAGGGTGCGTCGGGGCTCAGATCGATTTCGGGGGTGAGAATGCGGCGGAAGACGCGGTCGATCTCACCGCGGCGCTGTTCGACGTTGGTGCAGAGGACAGCGAGGCGGGCTTCGGGATTGGCTTCGAGTTGCCGGCGGAGCCAGCGCGCGCAGGCTTCGACTTCAGAACGCTCACTGACGCTGACAAGGGAATGGATTTGCGCGTGGGGCGGTCCGGGATTGAGGGTTTCGATGGAGACGCCGCAGTCCTTGAGAGCAGTAAGGATGGATTGCTGCGCAGGCGTGAAGCGGTCGAAGCCGGTGAGGAGGATTTCAACAGGGAGCGTGAGTTCTTGGTTGCGGGCGACCGTGGTGAGATGCTCTTCGATGCGGCTGGAGCTGAGCCAGTGGTTGGAGGTGCAGATGCGATCCAAGGAGTTTGCCCACTGGCGGAAGCGTTCGGAGTCGGGTTCAGACCATGTCTGGCGGCGGGATGGGTGGGCCTGGTAGGCGCAGAGCAGCGCGTAGGCCTGTTGAGCCAGTGCGGCGAGCGAGTCGGGCGAGACGACAGAGTGGGCGTCATCGCCGAGTGCGGTTTTCCAGAGCGAGCTTTCCTGCAGGGAAGTGAGAAGGATGGGGGCTTCGGGGTGATGGAAGCTCCACTCCTGCCAGAGATTGCCGAGCCATGCGTGCCAATCGAGAATGGGCGGGGTGAGCCATGCGGTGCGGCCGAGGGCGCGCTGGCCACGGCCCTGGTCGAGTTGCAGGCGGCGTGCGGCGCGCGCATTGCCGGTGATGATGGTGGCACCGCGTGCGAGAGCCTGATCGATGGTTTCCGGGCCAGTCATGAGGAGTATGAAGCACAAGTTTAAACCGGGGCGCTTATTACCGATGGGCGATGGGCAGATGCGTGTGGTTGCGCGGGTACCGTAGAATGCTGAGTCCGATGGAGCGCGGAGACGGAGCGAAGCGTATGGCGAATGCAGCGAAGAGTGCGGAAGGCGTGGGTGAGATGGACAAGCGTGAACGAATTGTGCGGCGGGTGGCCCGCGAGCTGCGGGATGGGTTCTACGTGAACCTGGGCATTGGGATGCCAACGCTGGTGGCGAATCATGTTCCGGAGGGGATCGAGGTGGTGCTGCAGTCGGAGAACGGGATGCTGGGGGTGGGGCCGTATCCGGTGGAGGGTGAAGAAGACCCGGACCTGATTAACGCCGGCAAGGAGACGGTGAGCGAGCTGCCGGGGACGGCATTTTTCTCAAGCGCCGAGTCATTTGCGATGATTCGCGGCGGGCATGTGGACTTGAGCATTCTTGGCGCGATGGAAGTGGATGAGGCGGGTAACCTGGCGAACTGGATGATTCCGGGCAAGATGGTGAAGGGCATGGGCGGGGCGATGGACCTGGTGGCGAGCGCGCGGCGAGTGATCATTGCGATGGAGCACACGACAAAGGCGGGGAAGCCGAAGATTCTGAAGCAGTGCACCCTGCCGATTACCGGTCTGAAGGTGGTGGACACGATTGCGACCGAGATGGCATGGATACGAGTGACACCGGAGGGGCTGCAGCTCGAAGAGATTGCGCCCGGGCTGACGGTGGAGGATGTGCAGCGGGCGACGGAGCCGCAACTGACGGTGAGCCCGACGCTGCGGGAGATGGCGTGGTGAGGGCGTGAAGCCTCAGGCGGACCTGGGACGGACGGTGCGGCGCTCGATGCGCTTTTCGTAGTCGACGCCCTGCAGGATGCGTTGCACGTAGATTCCGGGTGTGACGATATGGTCTGGGTTGAGCTGGCCGGGTTGGACGAGTTCTTCGACTTCGGCGATGGTGACGCGGCCGGCCATGGCCATCATGGGATTGAAGTTGCGGGCGGTCTTGCGGTAGACGAGATTGCCCTGCGTATCACCCTTCCAGGCTTTGACGAGGGCGAAGTCGGCCTTGAGCCAGCGTTCCAGCAGGTAGGGCTTGCCGTCGAATTCGCGGGTTTCCTTGCCCTCGGCGACGAGGGTGCCGACGCCGGCCGGCGTGTAGAAGGCAGGGATGCCGGCACCGCCGGCACGGATGCGTTCAGCCAATGTGCCCTGCGGGACAAGGGTGAGATCGAGTTCACCACGGATGACTTTCTCTTCGAGGAGCTTGTTTTCGCCGACGTAGCTGCCGATGTGGGAGGTGATCATGCCGGCTTCGAGCATGAGTCCCATGCCGAAGCCGTCGACGCCCATGTTGTTGCTGATGGTGTGCAGATCCTTGACGCCGCGGCGGACGAGGGCTGCGATGAGGTTCTCCGGGATGCCGCAGAGGCCGAAGCCACCGAGCATGAGAGTAGCGCCGTGGGGGATGTCGGCAACGGCGGCGTCGGCGGTGGGATAAACCTTGTTCATCGGCAGTCCTTTCCGGGCAAGCTGAACGGAGAAGGATACGCGAGCAGCGCGGCGGATGGCCAGCGGGGAAAATTTTGGAGCCGGCCCTTGCAATCCGGGAGGAATTAGCCCAAGGTTTTAGTCGCATGGCAAACGATAACCTTCAGAAGTTGACCGGGGGAGCCACTGGTGTAGCCAAGGGCTTCCGAGACTTCATCCTGCGGGGCAACGTCGTGGATCTGGCTGTGGCGGTGGTGATCGGCACGGCTTTCACGGCGATAGTGACGGCGCTGGTGAAGGATATTCTTACCCCGCTGATTGCGGCGATCTTCAAGGCGCATGATTTTTCGGCGCTCAGCCTAACGCTGAACAACAGCAAGATCATGTACGGATCGTTTTTGAACGCACTGATCTCGTTTGTGCTGATTGCGGCGACGGTGTACTTCTTTGTGGTGCTGCCGGTGAATACGCTGATGGCGAAGTTCAAGAAGACGCCGCCGACGGTTCCGCCTTCGACGCGGCCGTGCCCGGAGTGCCTGAGCGAGATTCCGATGGCTGCGAAGCGGTGTGCGCAGTGCGGGCAGCCGGTGACGCCGGTGAGCGGGTAGCAACCCCGCTGTGGCCTGGTTTTGCATTTGAAAAGCCATGGGAGGCTCCCATGGCTTTTGTGCGTAAGTGGCTGATTTTGTTGAGTGAAATACCCGTTATGGATGCGTTAACCTTCGGCATTTTTGTGGGGAAATGATTGATTCCATTGGGTTGAGTGGGTTTTTTGCGGCCAGGCCGGAGCGACTGGTGCGGTTTCGCCAGGGGGGGCGGGTCAGCGTAACGGGGCGGAGCGCCGCAGTCTGGAGGGGTTTGTATTCCATCATTTTTCTGCTGCGGCGGTACAGCGGCCAGGGGAAAGGCAGTCGGGGATAGAGCGGCAAGTAAGAACGGCGACAGCACGCCGTTATTCGGGGCTATACCCTACGAATTTTAGTGGCCGGAGCAGCGTCCTGTAAGTGTCATGGAATCTTGATGTTACTGAACATTAGTCTTGTAAGTCTTTTTAATCATATGCTTTGCGGGCGCGGGTGATACTACGAAGCAATACGCTCTATACGATTGAAGTCGTATAAATGGTCGATTTATTCGCAGCATGGGAGATTC
>JAJZMO010000348.1 GCA_021798235.1 Acidobacteriota bacterium
GCGTAGCGCGCGGTAAAGTTGTCCGTGCCGTCGAGGATGATCTCAAAGCCAGAAAAGATCTCCTGCGCGTTGGCGCTGGTCAATCGCTTTGTGAAGGAAACAACGTGGCACGCAGGATTCAAAGCATGGATGCGCGCCGCAGCCGAGTCTGTCTTCGCGCGCCCCACATCGTCTGTTCCATGCAGCACTTGCCGCTGCAGATTGCTGGCATCCACGGCGTCAGCATCCACAACGCCCAGCGTGCCTACGCCCGCAGCGGCCAGATACAGAAGCGCTGGCGAACCCAATCCGCCTGCACCCACACACAGCACGCGCGCATCCTTCAGCTTCTGCTGCCCCGCCGCGCCCACCTGTGGCAGCGTCAGATGGCGCGCGTAGCGGGACATCTCCTCTGGCGTCAGCGGTGGAGCTTCGTTTCCACGCTTGTTGTGCTTGGGGTCAGGCTGCATCGTGCGCGATCTCCTCTTCAATCAATTGCTTGGATGCGCCGAGAATGCCCAAGCGAAAGCTGCGCGTTTCGCCGCTCTGTGCGTGTACATTTTTGCCAACATCCGTACATGGGTACACGCTGGTGATGATGTAGGAGCAGCCCGTCCAATGCGCCTCGTCCCAATCGCGATGCGACCACGTTGCCGCTTGTTCCGGGTGCGAGTGATAGAAGCCGACGATTTGCATGCCCTGCTCCCGCGCGGTGCGCTGCAAGCGAATCAATTCCTCTGGAGCGATTTGGTAGCGGGTCTTGCGCTCCTCGACTGCGGCGACATTTTCCATGGGCACGGCGGCCAGCACGTGATTCGTTTCCGACTCTACGCGGCCCAGCAGCACGCCACAACACTCCTCTGGATAGGATCGCGCTGCATGCTGGCGCAGTGTTTCCAGTTCGGATTGGGAGATGCGAAGCATGGCAGCCAACGCGACTATACTGGAAGTGTAGCTGCCGCAGCCCCTACAGGGAATGGACGGCACAAATTCCAACCAGCATTGGACACCATGGCGCGAACCAATAAACAAATCTCCTTTGACGAAGCCATCCCTAATCTCCGCAACGCAGGCTTTCACGTACAGCCAGCGGCGGATCGCTTTGTCGTGAGTCGGGATGGGTGCTCCATCACCTTGTTGCGTGCCGCCGATGGTAGCGTGGCCTGTGCGGGCCATGCCTGCTGCATCGTTGCAGGCGAACAAGCCACGCTGGTCGATCACGGCTATCAGAAATTCTTCCGCACCAGTCGTGGGGAGTTCCCTGCCACGGCGGATCGGCTGCGCGCGCTGCATACCTTTACGGAAAATCTGCACGCCACAGCAGGAACGCCCAGCCTCTACAACGAGTCCCTGGGCACAGTCAGCGACAGCTATCTCTACGATCGCCTGAAGGGCCGCGAAACCTCGTCGACGTCCAACGGCATACGCAACGACGGGCATTAATCTACGATGTGGGTGCTGCGCGGCGTGCTTTTTTCTGGACAACTTGCAACACGAATCTGAGCACGTACTGCTCGACAATGATTTCAATTGAGCGCAGCTCCATCGCTTGCTGGACCAGGCAGTCCGTGGGGCGCGTTGCCTTGATCCACCCAATCCAGACACCCATCGTGTCGTGATTTTCTGCCGTGCAGTTTTCCGTCTTATCTAATGCCCTTGTCGGCTCCGTTCGCGCTGGAGTTCGCGGTAGAGGGCGCTCTTCGACGCTCCGCGTTCGCGGGCAATGCGTTTGAGCGCAGCCATTTCGTCGAGCGACTCTGCCAGCATCAACTCCGCCAAGCGCGCGCTGAGACTGGCCGTTGGCGTAGCGCTAGCCTGCGCATCGGCCTCAGGCGCTCCCGCCAGCAACAGCGTCATCTCTCCACGCTGGATTTCCCTGTCCCCCAGTGTTGCGAGCAGCGCTTGTAACGGGCCACGCAGAAATTCTTCATGAATCTTGGTCAACTCGCGCGCCAAAACTGCAGGGCGATCTGCACCAAAGACCGCCGCTGCGTCCTCCAGCGTGGACAGAATTCGATGCGGCGCTTCATAGAAAATCAAGGTGGCGCGCTCGCCACGCAAGGATTCAAAAAAGCTGCGGCGCTCGCCCGCACGCGCAGGCGCAAAGCCGAGGAAGAGAAATCGCTCCGTGGACAAACCCGCAGCCGCCAGCGCGGTCACAGCGGCGCAAGGGCCGGGAATGGGCGTGACGGCGATGCCTGCGGCGATGGCCAGTTGCACAATCTCCGCGCCGGGGTCAGAGATGCCGGGCAGTCCAGCGTCCGAGACCAGAGCGAGACTCTCGCCATTTTTCAGACGCAGGAGCAGTTCGGCTCCGCGCGCGCGCTCGTTGTGTTGGTGGTAGCTAACGGTGGGCGTGTGAATGTTGAAGTGTGCGAGCAGCTTTTGCGTCTGGCGCGTGTCTTCACAGGCAATGCAGTCCACTTGGCGCAGCACGCGCAGCGCGCGCAGCGTGATGTCCTCCAAATTCCCGATGGGCGTGGCGACAATGTACAGGCCGGGCGCAAGCGGCGCTTCGGGCATGTCCTTCATGGTGTCGGCGTCTGCTCGGCAATTTGCAGCTTGCGTTTTTCCCCGAGCAGCCCCATGCTGTGCATCAAATTTTGTAGTGTGACAATGCCGACGATTCGCTCACCGTCAAGCACAGGCACCAGCGGCAGGCCGCGGTCGCCCTGGATGCGGCGGAAGATTGCCCCTAGAGAATCCTCTGGCTGCGCGACTTGAAAGACGCGGGCCATGATGGATTGCACGTAGCCATTCCCCTCACTTTGCAGCGCCTGCAAGATGGCTTGGCGCGAAACGATGCCGACGAGCAAATCTCCGCGCACGACGGGAAAATCGTCCTGCAAGCTGTGGATGGAGTGGCCCAGCGCGTCTTCGAGCGTGTCAGAGGCTGAGAGCGTGGCAAACTCGGTGAGCATGACGTCTCGCATCTGCACCGTGTCCACTACAGATTGAAAGAGAACGCCTTGATCCTCCAGTTGTGCGCCAATGAAGATGAAGAAGCCCGCCAGAACCAGCCACGGACTCTGGACAAAGACGCCGATGACGAAGAGCGTGAGTGCGATGATCTGCCCGATGCCCGATGCGGCGCGCGTGGCTTGCAGCGGAGAACGGTGGCGGGTAAATTCTCCGCGCAACAGCCGGCCCGCATCCAGCGGATAGGCGGGCAGCATGTTGATGGCGGCCAAAAAGACATTGATCCAAAAGGCGCTGCGCAGCAGATGCGCAGGCGTCACCAGCGGTTTGCTGAACATGCTCACCATCGGCGAGACGGCCAGCGTCATGCCCAGCACCACCAGAGCTGCAACCACGCTGGTTAAAATTCCCGTTGCAGCCAGCGCCACTTGCACGCGCGCGGTGGAGGATTGCTCGGCGCTCTCTGGCGTGGTGTGCGCCAGCAGGCCACCAATGGGCAGCAGCAGAATGTTGCGCAGGCGCAGACCATAATACGCAGCCGTAATGGAGCGCGCCACCTCACGCACCAGCACCGCACCCAGCAGCAGCAGCCACAACGCAATGCCGCGCGCCGCGCCAAGGCCTGCCATCTGCGTGTACATCAAACTCAGACCGAGCAGCAGCACAAAAAAAAGATGCAAGCGGATTTCTACGCCCAACCATCGACCTAGTGAAATCGACCAACTGCGCATGACGTTCCCTCTTGCCGTTATTGTAGAGGCAGACCCATGCGCGTGATTGCCGGAGAGTTTCGATCCCGTCCGCTGACGGCCCCACGAGGCCGGGACACGCGCCCGACCAGCGACCGTCTGCGGGAGACGCTCTTCAATATACTTGCCGCGCAAACGCCACAATCCATCGTTGTTGATTTGTTTGCGGGCACGGGGGCTGTGGGCATTGAGGCGCTCAGCCGGGGCGCGGCGCAGGTGTATTTCGCCGAAGTTGCTGCCGCCGCACTGGCCGCCTTGCGCAC
>JAJZMO010000248.1 GCA_021798235.1 Acidobacteriota bacterium
GCGATCTGGGCCAGCTTCTCCCGGCGAAGCTGGAAGAGTTCTTTTTCAAATTCCGATTCGTACACGCAATGCCTCTCTGTGCGTTGGGCCGATGCAGCCAACAATGATTTCCTTTTGTCAGTATATGAGCGCAAGGGAAAATGCCGCAGGGAACGGTACGAATTTCTGCGGTGCATCCATATCCGATACGATGAAGAGAGAGAACCGCATGAGCCAAGAAAAACCAACCGATGGGAATGCCAAGGCAACGCCCGGTGCCGGGAAGAACGAGCAAGCCACGGTGCTGCGCGGACTGGCGCGGGCAGAGTCGATGGTGCAGATTGCGCTGGCCCTGCCGCTGTCTACGGTGATTGGCTGGGCGCTGGGTGCGGCCCTGGGTAGCCACATACACGCGGAATGGCCCGCGATTGTGGGTCTAATTTTTGGCGCGATCTCAGGATTTGTGCAGATCATCCGCATCGCCAGCAAGGCCAACCGCGATGTGCGCTGAAAGGGATAGGAATGCGATGGCGGCTGGAAGTTCTCCACTTGCGAACCTGAGCGATGCCGATGTGCAGCGCATTTTGAAACGTGCTTTATGGCTGGCGGGAGCGCTGGCGCTGGTGGCGACTCCTGTGCTGTGGGTGGGGATGGGCTGGCGAAGCTGCGCGCAGTTCTGGGTGGGGGCGGCGATCTCCTGCACCGGCATTTACAAGTGGCTACAATTAATGGTGGCGCTGGTGGCGCGCATGGAAGTGAGCGCGGACACGGACGCGGCGGCTCCGGCCAAGCCGCTTGGCCCGGTGATGGTGTGGTTTTTCCTGCGCATGGCGCTCGCCGTGGCGCTGCTCTATGGTAGTCTGGAATTTCTGGGCGGATCGGTTTACGCGCTGTTGGGCGGCTTGGCGCTGGGCTTGCTGGCTCTCTCTGTGGAGGCTGTGCGGGCTGTGTTGCGCGGCTGAATCCCCTGGAGCAATCCTAAGACTTTGCAGACTCGAAGATAGAACGGAAGCACGCGAACCATGCCCCTGCAGAATTTTCTTGTCCACCTGTTGAACCGCTACTTTGGAGTGGCGGCAGGCCATTTGCTGGCATTGCTGGGCCTGCATCCGGCCAACCCCAGCGCGCCCATCAACGGCACCTTCACCATGGAGCTGCTGGGCTTTCTGATTCTGCTGGCCTTTTTTACCGCAGTGCGGCTGACGCTGAATGTGGAACGCCCCGGCGCTACGCAGCAGCTTGCCGAAATGGCGCAGGAGTTTGTCACCGGCCAGGCCGAGCCGATCATTGGCCACGGCTATGAGAAATTTATTCCGTATCTGACGGCGATTTTGCTTTTCATCGGCGTGAATAATCTGCTGGGTCTGTTGCCGGATGTGGATACACCCACGTCGAACCCAGCGGTGCCGCTGGGGCTGGCGCTGCTGACCTTTGCCTACTACCACTGGCAGGGCATCAAGGCGCAGGGGCCGGTGCATTATGCCAAGCATTTTCTGGGGCCTCTGTGGTGGATTGCGCCGCTGATGTTGCCGATTGAGATCATTTCGCACATCGCGCGCGTGCTCTCGCTCACCATCCGTTTGTATGCGAACATGTTCGCCAGCGATCTGCTGACGCTGATCTTCTTTTCGCTGTTTCCGTTTGCGCTGCCGGTGGTTTTTTTGGGGCTGCACTTGGGCGTATCGCTGATTCAGGCCTACGTCTTCATGCTGCTGGCGACCATTTACATTGGCCAGGCGATTGCGCACGAGGAAGATTTTTAGAGTTTTGGTGCTGCGCCTGAAATAGGCCAGTGCCGCAGGTTTGGCTGGGGAGACGCTTCCGCTCCAGCCGTTCGGCCCGGGAGCGTGAGGGCGCCAGCACGGTGAGCGTCAACCACCCACTGCCGGGATCATTCTAGGGAAGCGTTGGAGCAAAACAATGCGTACGTTGCAGAATGTTTTTATGACGCTCTCGGTGCTGTGCATGGCCGTTCCGGCCTTCGCGCAGTCTGCGGGTTCGACCAGCAGCGGATTGGTTCCGCTGGCTGCGGGTATTTCCATGGCGATCGCCTCTGGCCTGTGCGGTCTGGGTCAGGGCCGCGCGGTGGCTTCGTCCACCGAGGCGCTGGCACGCAATCCAGGCGCACGTCCGGGCATCTTCCTGTTCCTGGTGCTGGGCTTGGCGTTTATTGAGTCGCTGGCTCTGTTCACCTTCGCCATCATTCTGTTCAAGGTGAAGTAAGCTTTCGGCAGAATGTTGTTTGCAATAAAAAATGGCCTCCGCAATGGAGGCCATTTTTATTGGTGCCATCGTTTGGATGCAGTCTTCGTGCATGTGCTGCAATTAGTGGCTGCGCAAATCCGTGGCCCAGTTTACAGTCGCGCGTATCGCTTTCACTTGTGAAAAAGTTTTACCATTCGTAACCAGAATTGCATCTGCGACGATAGCCTGCGCCGCAATGAGCATATCCATATTGCCGAGGCTTTTGCCGGACGCCTCCAGCGATGCGCGCAAGGCTCCGTAGGCTTGTGCCTCTGCGCTGCCCCAAGGCAGGATGAAAATCTTGGATAAAAAAGCTTGCATAGCAGCGTGCAGTCGATGTGCGTGTTTGGTTTTTGCCAGCCCATAGTAAATCTCAGCTTCTGTGATGCAGGAGATGGCTGCGCTGGCATTTTTCGGAAGATCAGCCAAATGGGCACGTGCTGCTGACGAAGCTCCACGGACGATATAACTGACTGTATTTGTATCGATCAGATACAGGGTGTTCACAGCTTCGCCCGCTTTTGTGGGGCGTCTTGCGCGCGATGGCTAAGAAAGTCTTTGGGAAATTCTGCCTGGTCGAGCGCGGAGAAAACTTCATCCCATGCGCCCGGAGCCTGCGAGAGAATGATGTCGCCGTTTTGCGGATCACGGCGGATGAAGACCTCATCTGTTGCAAAGCGATAGGACGCTGGAATGCGAACGGCCTGACTGCGGCCACTCATAAACACGCGGGCTTTTTCTGTGCGAGGCATGGTGGAACTCCGATGAGATATATCATGCTATATCTCATCGGAATTGTCCATGTAGCACTTAACGCATGGAGGCAGAGAGCGTGCAGGAGGTGGACTCGGCTGCGCCGGTGCGCACCAGTTGCAGCACGCGATTGGGGAAGATGCCCAGCGCGAAGACGGCCAGCACCAGCAGCAGAACGCCAACAGCAAAGGCTGGGCGGAAGGCTGGCGTGGGTGTCTGGAGCTGTGACGGTTCCGGCTGCGCGTAGAGGCGCGCCAGGAAGCGCAGGTAGTAGAAGGCGGCCAAGCCACTGTTGAGCAGGCCGACAATGGCCAGCGCCCAGTGGCCGGAGTGAATCACAGAGGCGAAGACGTAAAACTTGCCAAAGAATCCCGCCGTGAAGGGAATGCCGATCAGCGAGCAAAGGAAGACGGCCATGGCCGCCGAGGCCACCGGATGCTGCCGCGCGACGCCGGTGAAGTCTTCCTGTTGCAGGCGGCGCTCCTGATAGCCGGAGAGATGACTGAGCACAGCGAAGACGCCGAGGTTCATCGCGGCATAGGCAGCGGTGTAGAAGCAGGCCGCAGCCCATCCGTCCGAGGAAAAGGCCGTAAAGGCCGCCAGCAGATAGCCTGCGTGGGCGATGGAGGAGTAGGCAAACATGCGCTGCACGTTGCGCTGGGTCAACGCGCCCAAGTTGCCGATGGTCATGGAGGCAGCGGCCAAAATCCAAAGCAGCGCCACCCAACTGTGTGCCATGGAGCCGAAGCCGGTGTAGGTGATGCGCAGCAGCACGGCAAAGGCTGCGGCCTTGGGCGCAGTGGACATGAAGCCGACGACCGGAGCGGGCGCACCTTCGTAAACATCGGGCGTCCAAACGTGGAAGGGCGCGGCGGAGACCTTGAAGCCGAGGCCGATGAGCATCATGCCCA
>JAJZMO010000001.1 GCA_021798235.1 Acidobacteriota bacterium
TGAGAAGGACTTTCTGGAGAATCCTTTGCCGACAGGTCGTGCGGCGACAAAACTTTTTTCGAGTGTGGAACCATCCGTTCCGAAAACATAAGCACCTCCGGCGGCAATTGAGAACCGCGATCTGTCGAGAGCGTAGGACGGATAGCCTCCGCCGTCCAATACTTTTTGCCTATACCGCTATAGGCAACGGCGCAACTGCAACGCTCCGGCTTCTCCACTTGCCAAGGGCAGTTTGAACCTGCCTATGGACAATTCAATTTGCCTATAGCTACCGCTTACACGAGCAGATTCATCTGTGAATCGGGCTGGAGTGGGGCCACTGATTTTGGCTTGATCTTCGTCGGGAATTTGGTCTTGTTTGATTGCATTCGAGCCGTGTTATTCAGCTCGCAGGCCAGCAGTGCCAGATGCGATGCTTGCCCTGTCTCTCGATACACAAAGGCCGACTCAACCATCAACTCGATTCCAGCAATAGGCCGGGCGACCAGCTCTGGGTCGAGCTGCCTGCTCTCGCGCACCAATGACCAACCCAGTCCTTGCTTGACCATCCATTGCAGATCGCTCGGCGTGGTGCAGATGTGCTGCACCTGCATCGTGATACCCGCGCGCGCGAGCGTGGTGTTGAGATGCGCGTAGAGTTCCGGGTGGTGTTTGGGATTGAAGGAAATCCGTATCCGATTGGCAATCTGTCGCGGAGTTAATTCCACTTCTGATGCCAGCGGATCGTCCTTGCGCATACAGACCAGCAGCCGCTCGCGTGCGACAGGCTGAATCACCAGATCGCGCATTTCGATTGGAAGTGTCACCAGCGCAGCGTGGAGATTTCCATCGGCCAACGAAGCCAGCAACTGCGCCGTGCTGTGAGTTGTGGGCCGAATTTCACTTTCAGGAAAGAGTCTTCGATAACACGCAAAGGTGCGCTCCATCAAAGCCTGATCGGTGAAATGCGAAAATCCAAGCGCCAAAGGCGGAGCCGTTCCCTTGTGAATGGCGCGCACGGAATCGACGGCCTGCTCCCGTAGGCGCAGCACTTGCTCAGCAAACGGCATCAGCGCGTTGCCTGCCGGAGTGAGCATGACACCGGATTTTTCGCGCACGAAGAGCTGCGCGGAAACGGTCTCTTCAAACTGTTTGATTTGAGTGCTCAGGGAAGGCTGCGAAAGATGCAGCCGATCAGCAGCGCGGGTAAAACTGCCCTCCTGCGCTACCGCGAGGAAATACTTCAGATGACAGAACTCTACACAATCGTACATGCCTCACCACCTTGGAACGTATCAGCGATACGTGGTATCAGCACAAGGCGGAGAGATTCAACAAGAAAATGCAGTTACTGCACATGCTCCATTCCAAGGGCAGTTGCATTTTGTGTCAAGCGAAAGATTTGCAAATTCAACGCTTTTTCACCCATAGGTAATGTCTGGGTTCCATAGGCGAATTTCAAACACCATACGGTTTGCCTATAGGGGTATAGGCAAACCGTATAGCACTATAGCCGCAGCCTATACCGGTATAGGCAAGAAGTATTGGACAGATATCAAATAAGGCTGCATGATCGCCGTGGATGCCTGTCTGTTCCTGGAGGTTTTCAAATGTCGAATTTCGGTTCGGAAGTCACCCGACCCATTTCTATCTCTTCCACGCAAACAGGCGAGGGCCGAAAACCGACTGATTCAATCCATTGGGTGCCAGAACCCCTTCTCGACACAGAAGAGGCTGCTGCCATCATGAAAATCCATCCGCGAACGCTACAACGATACGCACGGGAAGGAAGGATCCATGGTCTGCATGTGGGGAAACTTTGGCGTTTTCGCGCCTCTGTGATTGGGGAATGGATTGAACGCCAGATGGCCAGCTAATCATTCTTGTCTCGACCTTTGCCCGTTTCGGCGGTACGCTGGAAACAGCCATCCGTTGCCGCCTGGATTGGAGAAATATGAACAGGCGAACACGGTATCAACAAGGAAGCGTGCAACGCGAGAAGCGGCGGAGCGGCCCAGATGTATGGGTTTTCCGCTGGTGGGATTCTGCACCCGATGGCAGTAGCAAACACAGGAAAGCGATCGTAGGAACTGTCCTGGTATTGCCAACGGAAGCGATGGCCCTGAAAGCAGCTCGTGCGTTGCGCATCGACGCCAACCAACAAACCCCGCAAGTGGACAGCGGGCCAAGCACCATTGCTGAACTCGTGGCTCATTATCGGCTGAAAGAACTATCCGACAAGAGCCGTGGGCGTAAAGCATTCTCGACACGCTCGGGCTATGAATGCTACCTGCAGAACTGGATACTACCCCGTTGGGGAGATTTCCGGCTCGACCAGGTGAAGCCAGTAGCAATGGAGGAATGGCTCGACAGTATCAAGCGGGCAAGGGCTACACGGGCCAAGATTCGGAATCTAATGAGCGCTCTTTTTCATCACGCAATGCGATACGAGTGGGTTGGCAACAATCCAATCAAACTCGTTCGCCAGAGCGCGAAACGAGAACGCATTCCCGCTGTTCTCGAACTCTCAGAGATCCAACTCCTCCTCAGCAAGCTCGAACTGCGGGAGAGGACGCTGGTTCTGCTCGACGCAGCAACCGGGCTTCGCGTCAGCGAACTGCTCGCGCTGCGCTGGGAGGACGTGGACTTCAAGAATCTTGAACTGCGTGTGACTCGATCCATTTGGCATCAGATCGTAGGCGATTGCAAAACCGAGGCCTCAGCCAAGCCAGTTCCTCTCGATGGCTACATGGCCGAGGATTTGCTTCGATGGAGACGTATCAGCCCATATCCGATGTCCGGCGATTGGGTCTTTGCCAGTCCGTCCATGCAGGGCAAACAGCCCTACTGGCCAGACAATCTGATGAAGCGCTATATTCGTCCGGTTGCGAAAGCAAACGGCATTTACAAAAACATCGGTTGGCACACCTTCCGCCACACCTTCGGCACTCTGCTGAAGGACAACGGGGAAGATGTAAAGACCGTCCAGGAGCTTTTGCGACATGCGAACAGCCGGATCACGCTGGATGTATACACCCAGGCGGTGAACTCGACGAAGCGCGCTGCGCAGAGCAAGGTTGTAAGGATGATGGTGAAAGAGATGGGTAAAACAGGTGATGCAATGTCCCCGCAAATATTGCAATAGCGGGCTTATTGTACCCTTATTGTACCCGGATTTTGCTGTCACTGTGGGTTGCCATAGCTTCTAAGTCTTTTAGAATCTATGGCGGGGACGACGGGGCTCGAACCCGCGACCTCTGCCGTGACAGGGCAGCGCTCTAACCAACTGAGCTACGTCCCCATACATTTGTCGCGGTACACTGTGGCACCACGTTGCATTGCGCTACAACAAGAGCAAGGGATCACTCCTCAACAATTGTAGCAAAGAATTGTTGAGAGCGGAGCGTCCGAGCTATGGGCAAAAAAACAAATTGTCTGCTTGCGTGCGCGTGGTATTGATATAAACAGAATTATCCCGCGCAACTGTTGGCTGCGGTGCTTGGATTGAAGGAGGATTGCGTGACAGGAAAACTGCGCCAGAAAAGCCCGAGGGGCACAAGAGCAAAGAGGCAGAGCACGCCCTCGGACATTTCGGAGCGGCTGCAATGGCTCCCGCTGGATAAAGGCAGTTTTACCCCGCTCTATTTCCAAATCCAAACGCAGCTATTGCAGCAAATCCAAGCGGGCAATCTTCGCCCGGGCGATTCCGTTCCGGGTGAAGAGGAACTGACTCGAATTTTCAATGTGAGTCGCATGACCTGTCGGCAGGCGCTGCAATCGCTGAAAAATCAGGGATACGCACATCGGGAAAAAGGGCGAGGAACATTCGTCATCCAGCCCAAGGTGGAAAAAGATACTGCGCACTTGTTGGGGTTTACCGCAGAGATGCGCACGCTGGGCATGGTGGCCACTTCAAAAGTTTTGGGTGTTCACACCGTTGCTGCTGCTCCGGAGGTTGCAGAGCGATTGGGGATTGCGGTGGGTGCTCCGGTCTTGCATTTGGAGCGGCAACGTTTTGCCAATGCAGAACCGGTGTTGCTGGAAGAGGTTTGGATCTCCATGGAACAATTTCCCGGCATTGAGGACTACGATTATTCCAAGCATTCCCTGTATGAGATTTTGCGGGAGCGCTTCGGAATTCGTGCTGGATCTGCGGATGAGGTGTTGGAGGCGCGTCCAGCCACGCGCAGAGAGGCGGACTTGTTACAGGTCGCTCCTCGCGCCAGCCTTTTGGTGATCTCCAGAACTTTGCACAACATGGAAGGCCGTCCCGTGGAGACTGGGATCTCTGCCTATCGTGGCGATCGGTATCGAGCCATGGTGCGCATTCCAGCCACGGAAGTGATCTAAGCAGACTCTGAACAATTGCTGATCGCTCTCTCAGCGACTAAAGCCGCAATGCAATGCTTGGACTAGGGGACGGGCTGAAGCCCGTCCCCTTCAAAACGCGGACTTGTTCAGAGGTTCCCTAAGCAGAGCGCACGCGCTTGGCCGCGATTTCGCTTGAGGAATCCTGCTGGAAGCCAAGCGGAGGAAACTTGGATTCCAGCTCGGTTGGAAGGAGATGGGATTCAGATCTTCCACCCAATGCAGCAGGAACGCAATTTGCGTTGCCGAGGGGCCGCACGGGGAATGCAAAAAATGCTCTGGCTAGATTTTCTTTACGCCAGATTCAGCGCGCGCTTTAGGCTGCCGCGCTCGTGCAGAATTTTTTCCTGCAACAGCGTGATGGCGTAGATCAACTGCTCGGGTCGTGGCGGGCAGCCGGGCACGTAGACGTCGACGGGAATCACTTGATTGACGCCCTGCTTGAGCGCGTAGTTGTTGAAGACGCCGCCCGACGTGGCGCACGCGCCCATGGAGATGACCCACTTCGGTTCGGGCATCTGCTCATACAGGCGCTGGATGACCGGAGCCATCTTGAGTGAGACGCGGCCAGCAATCACCATCAGGTCGGATTGGCGCGGCGAGGGACGAAAGACCTCCGAGCCAAAGCGGGCCAGGTCAAAGCGCGATGCGCCGGTGGACATCATCTCAATGGCGCAGCAGGCCAGACCAAAGGTCATGGGCCAGATGGAGTTCTTGCGCACCCAGTTGATGGCCGTGTCGAGCGAGGTGAGAATCACGCCCTCGGGCTGTTCGTAGCCGTAGCTGACCTCTTGCACCTTCTGCCGGTTCAGGGCGCTGCTTTCCAGGTTGCCAAAAAAGTAGCGGTCTTTGCCCGCGCTAGCGGCTACTGCCGTCTGGGTCGTGGCTGGGGTCGTCGTCTCTGCCATGCTTCCAGTATATCGCTGGCCGGATGCAGGCGTGCGCGCGGGGCGACGGGGCCTGGCCAAAATGCCAGTGCGCATTCTTCCAATCCTGTTTAGGATAGAGAACGTTTAGGATAGAGAACGAAGATTCTTTTGCCGGAGAAAACGCTTGTCTCTCAAGGTGGCTCTACTTGGTTTTGGAACCGTAGGCAGCTCGGTGGCGCGCATCCTGTGCGACCGCCAGCCGCAGGGCATCGCACTGACGCACATCTTCAACCGCAACGTGGAGCGCAAGCGCGCCCATTGGGTGCCCGCCTCCGTGCAGTGGACAAGCGACTTTGAGGCGATTTTGCACTCCGACGCCAACGTGGTGGTGGAGCTGGTAGGCGGTTTGGACCCCACCGGCGCATGGGTGCGTCGCGCGTTGGAGGCAGGCAAGTCTGTGGTGACCGGCAACAAGAAGCTGATCGCGCAGGATGGCGTGGAACTGGAGACGCTGGCTCGCAAGCACAAGGCGCATCTGCTCTATGGCGCGGCTGTGGCCGGCGGCATTCCCATCATCCCCGGCCTGCGTCATGGATTGGCTGGCGACGAGATCACGCGCATTCAAGGCATTTTGAACGGTACCTGCAACTACATTTTGAGCCGCATGGAAGACGGCGCGCAGGCTGCCGACGCGCTGCACGATGCGCAAAAGCTGGGCTATGCCGAGGCCAACCCCAGCGAAGATGTGGATGGCTTTGACGCCCGCGCCAAGCTCGTCATTTTGTCGCGCATTGCACTGCATGCTGATTTGGCGCAGCCAGAGATCGCCTGCAAAAGCATCACCGGCGTGGCCGCGATTGATTTTGAATATGCACGCGAGCTGCATTGCACCATCCGCCAGATTTCCCGCGTCGCTCTGCGCGATGGCAAGTGCTACGCCGCCGTAGGCCCGGTGCTGGTGCCGAAGTCTTCCCCGCTGGCCTGGTCGCGCGGAACGGAAAATATGGTGCTGGTCGGCGGCAAGTATGGCGGCGACGTGGTCTTCTCCGGCCATGGCGCAGGCGGACATCCGACAGCGGTGGCCGTCGTCTCCGATCTGATCTCTTTGGCGCAAGGCGGCAGCGCGCAGGCCGAAGGCGCAATCGCTGCGCCTGCAAAGCCTGTCCCCGTCAGCGGAGAATTTGTGCAGCGGCACTCCATCCGCCTGATCGTGCATGACCGTCCGGGCATTATTGCCGAGATTGCTGGAGCCTTGGCCGAGCAGCAGATCAACATTCACGCCATCTTTCAGCGTCCCGGCTATCAGCAGGAGCATCTGCCCTTCGTGGTGACTGTGGAGCCGTGTACGCACTCCGCTCTGAGCAAGGCTCTGGGCCACTTCACCAGCAAGGGCTGGCTGGCCGAGCCGCCACTGGACCTGCCGATTCTGGAAGCCGAAGTCTAAAAGAGTTTTTCTGCCAAGGATGCACAAAATTCTTGGTGCCCCATTCAAGCCGCTTTGGGCTTGAGTGGGGGCGTACAAAAACTTCGCAGCTCGACGAGTCCTTCTGAGCGCAGCGTGGTCGCCCCAGCGAGCACGCGCAGCGAAGAATCCAGAGAATGCTCGCGAAAACTATGCAGCCGGGATTCTTCCCCCGCCGTTCAACCTGACGGAAAAATTTCCAGCGCACATTCGGGGAACCGCATCGTCCGCGCACAGCGCAAATACGCGGTGTTGCCCTTCACTTGCTGCGGGTACAGGCCCGTGCTAAACTCCGGTTCCTTCCGGCGGAGTGGGCGCTTGCTGCGCTGAATTTTCCGCAAACCAGGCCGCTCCTGCCGGAGTGTGGAGGGGCGCTATGAACATCTACGCGAGCCAGGACATTCGCAACGTCGCTGTGGCCGGGCATGGGCATTGCGGCAAGTCCACGCTGGTGGAGGCGCTGCTGTTCACTGCGGGAGCCATCCCCGCCATGGGCCAGGTGGAAGATGGCAGCGCCGTGACCGCCTACGACGAAGAGGATGTGGACCGGCGCACAACGCTCTCCAACGCCGTGGCGCATTGTGAGTGGAATGGAATCAAAGTCAACCTGATCGACACGCCCGGCTCCAACGCCTTTGTGCAGGAGGCGCGCGCTGCCATGCTGCCGGTGGAGTTGGCCCTCGTCGTTGTGGATGCGGCCCAGGGCGTGGAGCCGATGACGCAGCGCGTTTGGAGCTATGCGCAGGAGTTCAATTTGCCGCGCATTGTGGCCGTCAATCGCGTCGATCGCGAACGCGCCGATCCGCTGGCGGTGTTGGACGCATTGCGCCAGACATTGGGCCGACAGGTGACTGCCGTGCAGTTGCCGATGGGCGCGGAGGGCAACTTGCGCGGTGTGGTCGATCTGGTCTCCATGCGCGCCTATGAATACGCAGCGGAGGACAAAGGGCGCGGAAGGGAAGTTCCCATTCCGCCGGAGTTGGCCGAGTCGGCGCAGTCCGCGCATGAGGCGCTGGTGGAACTGGTGGCTGAGGGCAAGGATGCGTTGATGGAAGAATTCTTTGCCCAGGGAACGATTCCCGAAGAGGACCTGATTCCTGCTCTGCATGAGGCCATCCGGGAGGATCGCATTTTTCCTGTACTCTTTGTCTCCGGCATGGCGCAGGTGGGCTGCGACCGGCTGCTGGATTTTTTGCGCATCTACGCGCCTGCGCCCAGTGAGCGCGAGCCGGTGGCTGCCGTGGCTGGCCTGGCTGCGGCGCAGGGCACTGGCGGCAATGGCAAGGCGGAACACAATGGCACGCCCCAATCTGGCGATTGGCCGGTGGAGATGGTTACGCGTCCAGTCAGCGATGCCGAACCACTGGCGCTCTTTTGCTTCAAAACGCTTTCTGACCCCTTTGCCGGGCAGATTTCTTTCTTTAAGATTTTTTCTGGCTGCGTGCATACCGACGACACCGTGGCCAACTTTACGCAAAATGCCACGGAGCGGCTGGCGCATCTGTCTGTGATGCAGGGTAAGCGCGCCATTGAGGTGCGCGAGTTGCATGCGGGCGACATCGGCGCTGTGCCCAAGCTGAAAAATACGCGCACCGGCGATACGCTGGGCGAGAAAACGCATCCTGTGTACTATGAGCCAGCCAAGCAGCCGGAGCCGGTGCTGGCCTTTGCCATTGAGGCCCGTACGCGCGCTGATGAGGACAAGCTGGCCAACGCGATGCACCGCATCATGGAAGAAGATACGTTGGTGCGGTTCTACCGCGACCCGCAGACGCAGGAGTTTTTGCTGGCGGGTGGCGGCCAGCAGCACATTGAAACGGTAGTCTCTCGGCTGCGCCGCCGCTATCACACAGAGGTGACGCTGCAAGCGCCACGCATTCCTTACCGCGAAACGATTCGCGCCCGTGCCGAAGGCCATGGTCGGCATAAAAAACAATCCGGCGGGCATGGGCAATTCGGCGACTGCAAGATTCGCATTGAGCCGCTGGAGCGCGGAGCGGGCATTGAATTCGTCAATCAAATTTTTGGTGGAGCGATTCCGAAAAATTTTATTCCCGCTGTCGAAAAGGGAATCCGCGATGCTGCTGAGCGGGGATTTCTGGCGGGCTATCCACTCGTCGACTTTCGCGTGACCGTCTATGACGGCTCCTATCATGAGGTGGATTCGAATGAGATCAGCTTTCGCATCGCGGGACGCCTGGCTCTGCGCGCGTGTGTGGAGCAGGCTCGGCCTGCGCTGCTGGAACCTATTCTGCGCGTGGAGATTCAAACGCCGGAGGCCTTTGCCGGCGCGGTGATGGGCGATTTGAACGGCAGGCGTGGCCGCGTGCTGGGCATGGATTCCAGCGGCGCTGGGCAGACGGTCATCCAAGCCGAGGTGCCGATGGCGGAGATGCTGACCTATGGCGTGGATTTGGTCGCCATGACGCAGGGCCACGGCAGCTTCCATGCCGAGGCGGACCATTACGATTTTCTGCCCGCCACTTTACAGGATAAAGTTGTGGCCGCCTCGCGTCAGCTTGCACACGCTGCTGTGGCGGATGAGGAATGATGCTGCCGGGGGAAATTCTATTCGGCACACAGCCCGGCACTGGCGTAGGAGCAGCATCTTCGCTATAGTCGCAGCATCCCACGCGGGATGCGATGAGCACATTGACAACAGTCCGGCCAGAGCGCAAGACGGGCGCAGACGCAGCACGTTTGTACTCCGTGCAGGCGTTGCGCGCCGTGGCCGCGCTGCTGGTGGTTTGGGCGCACTCCATTGATGCCGCCGAGCAAAGCCACGCCCGGCCCGTACAGATAGGTTTTTTTCATTGGGAAAACTTTGGTGCCAGTGGCCTGGACATTTTCTTTGTGATCAGCGGATTTATTGTGTCGCTGGTGGCCGCCCGTGCCGCCACCAAGAATGCAGAGGAGCGGGGAAGTGGCCGCAACTGGCGCAGCGCAAAAACATTTCTCATCCGCCGCGTCACACGCATTTTTCCGCTCTATTGGATTTTGACGCTGGCCTTCATCCTGCAAAGCACATGGAGCCGGTTCCCCATACCGTGGCAGAAAGTTCCCTGGTTGCCGACGCTGTTCCTGTTGCCAGCGTATCGCCCGTACATCGCGCAGCCCATGCTGTGGCTGGGCTGGAGCTTGCTGTTTGAGGTGTACTTTTATCTTTTGCTTGCGGCTTTTCTTGTGGCAACGCCGCGCTTTGTGATTCGCAATACGGCTGTGTTTCTTTGCGCGATGGCAGCGGCTGGCTCCGTGTTCGGGGTGCAGCGCCCACTGCTCATCCTTTGGATGAATCCAATAATTTTGGAATTCGTCTTTGGCTGCATGGCGGGAATGCTCTATTTGGGAGCTGAACAGCAATTGAGCGCGAAGAAAACTCTGGGCCGATGGACCGCCATTTGGGGAGCACTGTTGCTGATGGCAACAATTTTCACAGGATATGGAAAGGCCAGCGAGGCACACGCTATCTTATCTGGGCACGCCTGCTGGTTGCGCGTATCTGTTTGGGGTGTTCCATCCGCACTGCTCGTGGGGGGCATGGTCTTCTGGAATCCGGCTCTGCGGTCACTGCCAGCGCGTCTGCTGGTATTTCTCGGTGACGCCTCCTATTCCATTTATTTATGCACCATCCCCACCCGCAGCGTGGCCGAACATTTTTGGATCCGCATCTTTGGCCGCATTGGGGCTGACATGGGCGTTTTCCTTTGTTCCGTATTTTGCACCTGCGTAGGAATTCTTTGTTATCTCTGTATTGAAAGGCCCCTGATGCGCATTACACACAATTGGAAGAAGCCGGTTCCCTTCCATGTGAGTGCTTCGGAGAAATAAGTGCCCCGCGAAGCGGCTGCGTGCAATTATCTTTGAGGTTGAGAGGGAAAATTGGCACATGAAGCATGTTCCTGAACTGGATGGTCTGCGCGGTTTGGCAGTGACCCTGGTCATTTTTCATCATTATCTAAATCATCCAGCACTGTCATTGTACGGGCCGCGTTGGGGATGGGCCGGAGTCAATCTATTTTTTGTTTTATCCGGGTATCTGATTACATCCATTCTTTTACGGACGAGAGCATCTCAATCTCCGATAAAGACGTTTTATGCACGCCGCATTTTGCGCATATTTCCGCTGTATTACTTGGTTGTATTGTTTTGGCTGGCGTGCTCGGCGATCTTGCACACGCCGCAATCTTGGAAAACTGCAGCGTACTACCTGTTATTTTTACAGGCAGTGGTCTCTCCGCATGCCATCCATTTATGGATCATTCCTCATCCGGTTTGGGCGGATTACCCAGTGCTCTGGTCTTTATCGGTTGAGGAAGTTTTTTATCTATTGTGGGCACCACTTGTCATTTGGATGGTCGCGCGCAATCGGACACTTATCCGGTGTTTAATTGGGGTTTTGGTTGTCGCACCCGTTATTCGGTACTTCTATATTTTTTATCCAACTCCAGCAGGAATTCAACAAACATTTCTGGGCCAGATGGATTCCCTGGCCGCAGGAGCCTTGCTGGCGATTCTTTGGATGCTCCATGCTGAGGATATGCGTACATGGGGACAAGCGCATGCTCGATGGTTGAACGCGATGATTGGCATTTTGCTCGCGGGGGCGATCTGCCTGGACCTTGCACTTGGCGTACATCTAAAAACTCCGATGCATCTCCGTATCTTTGACACCTTTGAATACACGCTGCTTTGGGCGGCATGGTCAATGCTCCTTTTTTCTGCTCTTGTATGGAGTGGACAGCAAAGAATGCTGACGCGGTTTCTGCGAAACCGTACACTGTGCTGGCTGGGCAAGATCAGCTATTGCCTGTATCTCGTGCATGTTGCCTGCTTCATGTTCTGGCGGGAACACTTGCCGCACATCATTGCGCTACCGGCGTCCTTGGTGAGTTCGCTGGCAATTGCAGCGCTCTCATGGAAGTATTTAGAGGGACCAATTATGAATTGGAAAAAGACGCACGCCCAATATGTTGGGGCTAAGTCCGACCTCCAAGTTTCCGCATAAATGTAACTTTTCCTTCATTTCTTCGTCGTACCCAGGGTGAGGAGTTTGCATGTTGATTCGTAAATCGAACGGTATCGCTTCGTCTGAGATTACTTCGCTATCGGATTACAGGAACCGTCGCGCGTTTATGCAGGGAGCTGCGCTTGCGGGCGTCACCGCGCTGGCGGGGGCGCGACTGCTCGACGTAGCCGCACCGCGCGAAGGGGTTCAAGCCGCCACCAAGCTGGCCACCGTGCCCAGCAAGCTCTCCACCTCGGGCATTACGCCCACCTCGTTTCAGGACATCACCACCTACAACAACTTCTATGAATTTGGCACGGACAAGAGCGATCCGGCAAAAAATGCCTGGCGCTTGCAAACGCGCCCATGGACGGTGAGCGTGGAGGGCGAAGTGAAAAAGAAGAAGACCTTCGACATCGACGCGCTGCTCAAGCTGCGTCCGATGGAAGAGCGGATTTACCGCCATCGCTGCGTCGAGGCTTGGAGCATGGTGATTCCGTGGGATGGATATTCGCTCGCGGAATTCATCAAGGAGTGCGAACCGCTCAGCACGGCCAAGTACGTGCAGTTTCTCTCCTACGAAAACCTGAATCAAGAACCGTGGATCAAGGAGATTTCCCTCGACTGGCCTTACTCAGAGGGCTTACGCATGGATGAGGCGATGCACCCGCTGACGCTGCTCACCTTTGGGCTGTATGGGCAGGCCTTGCCGAATCAGGATGGAGCGCCGGTGCGCGTGGTGGTGCCGTGGAAGTACGGCTTCAAATCCGCCAAGTCCATTGTGAAGGTGCGCTTCGTCAAAAAGCAGCCGCGCACCACGTGGAATGAGTCGGCACCAAATGAGTACGGATTTTATTCAAACGTGAATCCCAGCGTCGATCATCCGCGCTGGAGCCAGAAATATGAGCGGGTGATTGGCGCTCCCTTCTGGAAGGCGCGGCAGGCCACGTTGATGTTCAACGGCTACGGCGACCAAGTGGCATCCTTGTACGCGGGCATGGATTTGCGAAAGAATTTTTAACGATGAAAAACCGTTGGATTCGTGGCTTGAAATGGATCGTTTTCCCAGCGTGTCTTGTGCCGCTCGGCCTGCTGGTTGCGGATGGATTCACCAACCAGCTTGGCCCCGATCCAGTGGCGGAGATTACCCACCGCACCGGCTTCTGGGCGCTGTATTTTCTGCTGGCTTCGCTGGCCATCACCCCGCTGCGCAGGCTGCACTCGCGCCTTGCCTGGCTCATTCGTTTTCGTCGCATGCTGGGACTCTTCGCATTTTTTTATGCCTGCCTGCATTTGCTCACGTGGGTCTGGCTTTTTTCGGAATTCGATCTGCATGCCATGGCGCATGATTTCGTCAAGCGGCCGTTCATTACAGTCGGCATCTTTGCCTGGGTAATTTTGCTGGCACTGGCGGCCACATCCACACAGTGGGCGGTACGCACGCTGGGCGGCAAGCGCTGGCAGTGGCTGCATCGCGCGGTCTACCTGGCTGCGACGGCTGCCGTGATTCATTATTGGTGGATCGTCAAGCCCGGCGTGCGCACCCCATGGAAGGTGACTGCGGTGCTGGTCGTGCTGTTGCTGTTGCGCTTGGCGTGGAAGGCGAAAGAGACTGCGCGCAAGAGCCAGGCCCGCGTGACAGTTCCAGCCTAATCCCAGAAAAACACACGCACAAGTCAAGGCATTTCAACGCGATGCGCCGCACTTGACGGCGGGTGGCCCCAGCCGGGAAACTAGAGATCGATGCGCCCGAAATCTCCGCTTGCATCTTTGCAGTTCTTTGGGTCAATCTATTTTCAGTCTTGGAGGTAACATGCCCATCTGTCCTGAGTGCGATGCCCCGTTTGACGTGGATGAGGATGAGGTTGATGAAGGTGAGGTTCTGCTTTGTGAGGAATGCGGAGCAGAATTTGAGGTCGTCGGCACCGATCCATTGGAGTTGAACAAAATGGATTCGGAAGGCTATGAAGATGAGGATTCAGAGTATGGCGTAGCCGATGAGGATGAGGATGAATAATGGGGGTGGCAGTCGTCGCATCGGCCTTGTCTGCGCAGCCGTGGTGTGTGCAGGCCTGGTGGTTGTGTGTGGAATGGCGATGGGGCAATCTGTGCGCAAGACCATCAATGGCAAGGTTGAGGACGCTGCAGAGCACCCTTTGAACGGGGCCATCGTCTATTTGCAGGATACGCGCACGCTGGATGTACGCAGCTACATTACCGAAGCTGATGGGATTTACCGCTTTGGCGGTATCTCTGGCGATGATGACTACACGCTGTGGGCAGAGTCGCAGGGCAAGAAAAGTGGAACCAAAACAATCAGCTCCTACGACCCCAAGAAAAATCTGCTCATCAATCTGCACATTGCGATAACAAAGTAGAAGCGAACAATTTTAGGCTGCCAACAGAAAGGCCGTCCAATCGGACGGCCTTTCTGTTGCGGATGGAGTCCGGACTACTCGCGTTCGCTGCGCTTCCAGTTGAGTAGATCGCCCAGCGTGGTGGAGGACGAAGAAGAGGAAGATCCGGAACCTGAGGATCCAGAACCGGAGCCGGAGTGCGTGGGGCCTTTGTAGGCTTCCACATCGGCGCGGCTGGCCTCATCGCCTACAGCGCGCAGGCTGAGACCAATCTTCTTTTCCGCTGGATTGTTCTTGATGATTTTGAAGTCATGCTCCTGTCCAACATCCAGCTTGACGGGAACGCCGGTAGCATCGGTGGCTTCCGAGATGTGGCAGAGGCCTTCGATGCCCTCAGCCAGTTCCACGAACGCGCCAAATTGAGCAATGCGCAGCACCTTGCCATGGATCACATCGCCGATGCGGTGCTGATCGAAGAAGGTATCCCAGATGTCGGGCTGCAACTGCTTCATGCCCAGCGAAAGGCGGCGGTGCTCCGGCTCGATGCCAAGAACAACGGCACGAACCTTGTCGCCCTTCTTTACTACTTCCGACGGATGCTTGATGCGCTTGGTCCAGCTCATATTGCTAACGTGGACTAGACCATCAATGCCGTCTTCAATTTCGATGAAGGCTCCGAACTCGGTCAGGTTGCGCACGCGACCTTCCACGGTGGTGCCAGCCGTGTACTTCTCGGCCAAGTGCTCCCATGGATTTTCCTGGAGCTGCTTCATGCCGAGCGAAATGCGCCGGTCACTGGGATTGACGCTCAGAATGATGGTGTCAATCTCGTCGCCGGGCTTGACCATCTTTGACGGATGCTTCATGCGCTTGGACCAGGACATTTCCGAGACGTGTACCAAGCCTTCAATGCCTTGTTCCAGTTCGACAAAAGCACCGTAGTCCGTCACGCTCAAAATGCGTCCGCGCACCTGTGCGCCGATGGGGTAGCGTTCCGCCACATCCAGCCAGGGATCGGGTGTGAGCTGTTTGAAGCCCAGTGAGATGCGCTGCTTGTCCTTATCAAAGCGCAGCACCTTCACCTGAATCTCATCGCCGACGTTGACCAGATCGCGTGGGTGCGACAGGCGTCCCCACGACATGTCGGTGACGTGGAGCAGACCATCGATGCCACCGAGATCCACAAACGCGCCGTACTCGGTCAGGTTCTTCACCACGCCGGTCAGAATGGTGCCTTCTTCCAAGTGCTCCATGGTTACAGAGCGCTTGGCGTTCATCTCTTCTTCTAAAATTTCTTTGCGGCTGACGACCACATTGCCGCGCTTCTTGTTGAGCTTGATGACGCGCACTTCCAGCGTCTGGCCAATGTAGCTTTCCAAGTTGCGAACCGGACGAATCTCCACTTGGGAGCCGGGCAGAAATGCCTTGAGTCCGATGTCGACTGTGAGTCCGCCCTTGACGCGGCTGATGGCCACACCGCTGACGGTGGTTTTGTCGGCGGCAGCCTTCTCCAGCGTGTCCCAGATGCGATGGCGCTGTGCTCGCTCATAACTGAGCAGATAGCCGCCCTCATACTCATCGCGTTCGACGACCACCTCAATCACTTGGCCGGGTTGCAGCTTGGACTGGCCTGTATGGTCCAGCACTTGCGCCAAGGGAATCAATCCCTCTGACTTCAGTCCCACGTCGACGACGACATGCTTGTCCGTCAGCTTGACGACGGTGCCAGTGACGAGGCTGTCCTCTGCCAGCGCGGCGGCCTCGGCGGCCTGTTCGCGGTCAAAGGATTCCAGTGCCGCTGCAAAATCTTCAAACGCGGCTTCTTCGTCAGACGTGTGGGTTGGCTCGCTGCTGCCAGCGGAGGTGTAGGTGGATTCGGGGGCGTCGGCTTCTGCCGCGACCAAGGCGATGACGTTGGTTTCCAGTTCGGTGTTCAGGGGATTGCTCTCTGCGGTATCGGGATGGAGGGTTTTGCCCATGCGTAACAGTTCCGGACTCCTATAGCACTAGCGCAAAGCCGGATTGCGTTGCGCACTCCGTGCGACAAGTGATGAACCATTTCGTCACCACCTGTTTTTCCGGCTGCATTGTCCAGTGTAGCGCTGCGCAAGCCGCCCACCTGACCCTGCAACGGAACCTCGGACTTCTTCCACCCTGAATCTTGCATTCTGCTCTTGATGGTTACGAAGGAGAACGGGGCGCAGAGCACCAGTTCACGCAGCAGAAACATACCAGAGGAACTTCGGTTCGGGATGTATGGAAATCCGGTTGGGAAGCGGCTGTGCAGGAGTCCAGCGCACAGTGCTCCCAATCTGACTATAGCAATCGCGGACAGACAGGTCAATGCTTTTCTGGAGCGCGCGATTCCGTCCCTTCCTACCTGCGCGCAGCTGCACGGTCCGCGCGGCATGACTATACTGCCGTTTATGGATCTATTGTGGACGCCTTGGCGGTACCGATACGTCAGCAGAGCCGATACGGAGCCGCGACAGGGAGTGCCCGCTGCGCTCAGTGCTTGGCCGGGAGATACGCAATGCGTCTTTTGCAATCTGCAACAGTCCGCGCAGTATGCCGTCGAACACGGCATGGCGCAACTGGAGGCTGATCGCGCGGCAAACATCATTCTGCGCGCGCAGCATTGCTTCGTGTGCATGAATGCGTATCCCTACAACTCCGGCCACGCCATGATCCTGCCGTACGCGCATACGGCTGACTTTGGCGCGCTGGATGCCGCCGTGGCCACGGAGATGATGCTGCTGGCGCAAAAGCTGGAGCGCGCGCTACGCCGCGTCTATCGGCCCGAGGGCGTCAACTTGGGATTGAATCTGGGCAAGGCCGCAGGAGCTGGTGTGGCCGGGCATCTACATCTGCACATGCTGCCGCGTTGGACGGGCGACACCAATTTTATGACCGTGACCGGCGAAACACGCGTGTTGCCAGAAAATGTGGAGACGGCAGGCGACCGCCTGCGGGATGCGCTGGCTCAAGTCTGATGCGAGACCGCGTTATGATTGTGCGGAAAGCTTGGCGGCCTTGTCGCGTCCGTGTTCCCGAATGCGACTGGCCTCAAAACTGACAATCTTCCAGCCTGCGCCATCCAGATGATAGACGCGCGTATACCGGTAGCGCCCGCTGATGGGGTGGCCGTCATATGTGCCGCTGACCTCGGCTGTCGAGACTACGACGGCTGTGCTGCCATAGACGCGAATCTTGTGAGTCGTCGTTTTGATGGAGGCGAAGCGGATCCGGCCATCCCGCACCGAGCGAAGTGTGTCCGCCTTGGAGTCCAGACTGCCATTCGGAGCAATGCCCAGGTAATCTTCGGCCAGCATGGAGCCGAGTGTGTTGGCGTTTCCGCTCAGCTCCGCTGCAGTCCAGCGCTGCTCCAACGTTGCAATAGTTTGTCGCACCGTCTTCGGCGTATGGGCATGGTGCGGGAGGGCATGCGCGCACGCTGCACCCGCAAAGAAAAGCAGCCCGGTGCAGCGTGCTGCACGCAGCCAAGAATTCCCACGCTGAGGCAGCCAGTGGTGCCGTACTGGAATCCGATGCTGTGCGAGGGGGCGCATGGCGATCTGTCCCAAGGATCGTAGCCCGATTGCACGGGGGAGTCAAAGAGAAATTTGGGGCCTGTACCTGTTTGATGAACCGTACACATTGCAGGCAAAAGAGATAGGCGCGGATGGTTACGCCAGCGCGTTCCAGTCTTCAATGCTGCGCTCGCGCATCCACTGGTAGAGACCGCCGATGGCGTACTCATGAAAGTGCGCAGAGTTGCGGTGCGCCTCCTGTGCTGCTGCGTCACGGAACTGCTCATAGATCAGGATCGTGTTGGGATCGTCGGCCAGCTCATGCGGGATGTAGGTGACGCAGCCCGGCTCCTGACGCGAGGCTTCGGTGAGCGGGCGCAGCGCTGCAGCCACCCGTTCTCGGTCTTCGGGAGCAAAGCGCATGCGGACAACGAAGGTAATCATAAGGCAGTGTCCTTGGGGGTGCAGCGTTCCATGGTTTGCTTCGTTGGCCTAGCGCTTGGCTGCCATCGCGTTCAGCGTGTCGGTAAACTCCGGCGTCCACATGGTCTGCGCACGATCCGGGCCGGTGGAGATCATGCCGATGCGCGCGCAGGACTCCGCCTCCAGAAATTTCAGATACTCTTGTGCCGCCGCGGGCAGTTTCGCTGGGTCCGTGATGCCTTCCGTCGATTGCCGCCAGCCCTTCAGATTTTTGTAGATTGGTTCAATCGACTCCAGCCCACGCACGTCGGCGGGGATGACATCGGTGACTTTGCCGTCGATCTTGTAGCTGGTGCAAACGGGGATGGTTTCCATGGCATCCAGCACATCCAGCTTGGTGACCACCAGCCACTCCGCGCCGTTGATCTGGTTGGAGTAGCGCAGCAGCGGCAGATCGACCCAGCCGCAGCGGCGGGGCCGTCCGGTGACCGCGCCATACTCTTGCCCGCGCGCGCGCAGCGTCTCGCCGGTTGCGTCGTGAATCTCCGTGGGGAAGGGACCTTCGCCAACGCGCGTCACATAAGCCTTGGTGACGCCGATGACCGTGCCAATACCCGTGGGGCCGATGCCCGTGCCGATGGAGGCTCCGCCTGCCGTGGCCGACGACGAAGTGACGAAGGGATAGGTGCCGTGGTCGATGTCCAGCAGCGTACCCTGCGCGCCTTCAAACAGAATGCTCTGGCCTGCGCGCAGCGCCTGGTTCAGCAGCACGCCGGTATCCGTGACGTAGGGCGCAAGCTGCTCGGCGATACGGGCGTACTCGTCGTACATTTTGTTGGCGTCGAGCGGGTCGGCGCCAAACAACGCACGGGCGATGGTGTTCTTCTCATGGCAGGCGTTCTGGATGTGCGTGCGCAACAGCGCGGGATTCAGCATATCCACCACGCGCAGGCCGCCGCGCTTCATCTTGTCTTCATAGGCAGGGCCAATGCCGCGGCTGGTGGTGCCAATCTTCATGCGTCCGGGGGCGTTTTCCGCCGCCAGCTCGATCATGCGGTGATAGGGCAGAATGACGTGCGCGCGGTTGGAGACGAAGAGCTTGCCATCCGGGTGAATGCCCAACTCGCGCAAGCGGGCCACTTCCTGCAAAAAGGCCACCGGGTCCAGCACGACGCCGTTGCCAATGACGCCAATGCAATCCGGTCGCAGCACGCCGCAGGGAATCAGTTGCAGCACAAACTTTTTGCCGCCAATAATGACGGTGTGGCCGGCGTTGTGGCCTCCGGCATAGCGGGCCACGACCGAAAAGCGGTCGGACAACACGTCGACAATCTTTCCTTTGCCTTCATCGCCCCATTGGGCGCCCAAAACCACGGCTGTCTTTGCTGGCATGTTTCTTCCCGTCTGTAGAATCCGGCGCACACCCTCCGCTTGGCGTGCTCTGGGCGCGCTGCTGCAAGCGGCTGGTTTGTTCCGGGAAAATGGTGCGGCTCCGGTGCAAACGCGAAGCGCTCCCAAGGTCTGATCCTATACTACCCTGTACGCGGATAAAATCACACCGGCACCAAACTCGGTTTGGTGGAAAACGATGGAGAGAACATGCCAGAACTGCCCGAAGTGGAGACTGTGGCGCGTGGTGTCGATGAGCGTGTGCGCGGGCGCAGCATCGTCTCCGTGCGCCTGGGGCGCAAACCGGAGCCATTCAAGACCCCGCGCGCGGCCATGATGGCTGCACTGGAAGGCCGCAGCATCGCGCGCGTGCATCGCGTGGGCAAACACATCGTGGTGGACCTGGCCGAGCGCCCAACGGGGCGTGCAGGAGCTGCGAGCCGCGTGCGTACGCAATGGCTGGTGCATCTGGGCATGACGGGCCGCTTGCTGGTCAGCCACGCCGACGTCCCCATTCCCACCCATACGCATGCCGCGTTGCACTTGGACGATGGGCGGGAGTTGCGCTTTGTAGATGCGCGACGCTTTGGACGGCTGGCCATTCATGCCATGAGCGATGGTGGGGAATTCGCCGGAACCGGCAGGGAGCCGTTGACGATCACGGCAGAGTCGTTCGTTGCGATTTTTTCTGGGCGCAATGCGCCGATCAAAGCGCTGCTGCTGAATCAAACCCTGCTGCATGGGGTGGGCAACATTTACGCCGATGAAAGCCTGTTTCGCGCGGGGATTCTTCCGCATCGTCCCGCTTCCAGTCTGAGCCGGGCAGAGCTGTTGCGTTTGCGCCGTGCCTTGCAAGCGGTGCTGCGCCGGGCCATTGCGCGCGGTGGCTCCTCGGTCTCCGATTATGTGGACGCAGACGGTGTGCGTGGATTCTTTCAGTTGGAACACTGTGTCTATCTGCGGACGGGCCAGCCCTGCCGTGTCTGTGGAGCGCCGATTCAGCGCTCGATCGTGGCGGGAAGGGGCACACATGCCTGCCGACAGTGTCAACAATAGCCAAAGACGACTGCGAACCGTAGTATGATTTTTTCGGCCACCTGAAAATAACGACTCCTTCCAACGGGCGGAAACTCCAAAACGAAAGCGAGACTTCACTGTGTCGGGAATGTATTCAATCGGCATTGATTTAGGGGGAACCAATTTGCGGGTTGCCGTGATGCGGCAAGAGGGAACATTAACCGACACGATTGCCTTGCGCACACGCTTGCGAGAGGGCCGGGATACCGTTGTGGCCGATATGTGCGAGGCCGTGGAAGCGCTGCGCCTGCGCCAGAAGGGCACGGGAAAATGCGTGGGCGTCGGCGTGGGCACGCCCGGCCCGTTGGAGTTGCCAGCGGGCATTCTGCGCCGCCCTCCCAATCTACCCGGATGGGATGGGTTTGATGTGCGCCGGGCCATTGAAAGCCGCCTGCAGCAGCCCATTTTGCTGGAAAGTGATGCCAATGTGGCCGCGCTGGCCGAGGCGCGCTTTGGGGCCGGCAAACAGTATGGGGTGGACTCCCTGTGTATGTTGACGCTGGGCACGGGCGTGGGCAATGGGATTATTCTTCACGGGCATGTTTGGCAGGGAGCCAATGGCATGGCCGGCGAGGCTGGGCACATGACCGTGGTGCCCGAAGGCACTCCCTGTGGCTGCGGGAGCCGTGGGTGTTTGGAGCTGTACGCCTCGGCGACCGGTCTGCGTCGGATGGCGCTCGAATCGGTTGCGGCAGCGGCCCAGCCCCACTCCGCTCTGGCTCAACTCGCCCACGACAATGTTTCGTTCCAAGCGCACGATGTGGCCAAGCTGGCCGAGGCCGGTGATGCTCAGGCGCAGGCCATCTTTACGGAGATGGGGCGCTGTCTGGGGCTGACACTGGCTGCACTGGTCAATATCCTCAACCTGCCGCTGTATGTTCTGGGTGGAGGAAGTGCGGCGGCGTGGCCTCTGTTTGCGCCCGCTTTGTACAGGGAATTGCGCGAGCGCGCCTACGTCTACCGGGCCACGGAGCCAAACGAGGCGGAAAAGGCCGCGCGGACGCCCGGAAAAACTCATGTCGCACAGGCGGAGTTGGGCGCGGATTCCGGAATTTTGGGGGCAGCGTACCTGCCCTGGACGGAAGTGCCTGCCTGAGGCAGATAAATCCAATTTTGGAATTTTCAGAGGTAATTCTATGGATATTCATAAAGTTCCAATGTGGAAATCGAAGCCATCTGATTGATAAGAATAGAATCAATCTTTGGAATCTTGATTGCAGTTAGATCTTGCGTATTCCAGCGAGGCATCCGCACCCTTAACGGGGTGAGTCCGAGAATCGAACGGGTCGTGGAAGGATCCCGCCAGCCACAGGCGGCGGGACACTCGGCCCAGCAAGTTCGACCGGAACAGAGAAAATAAATTGCAGGGTTCCATGCGGTTGTGCCCATGGCCGCAGATGGATCGGCAAGCAAGGGGCTACCCCGTACCGGGAGGCCAGAGGCCCCGTAAAGCAAGTTGCATCATCTTGATATAAAATGGTTTGTGTGTACGTGCAGTTTCGTGCGCAATCGCCGTTGGCAGTGGCGCAGCAAGGCGCGCACGGTTTTGCGTGGGTACGCACAGGGTTGTGGAGTGTCCCATTGCGCAGACTTGCCATACGGTAGCATCCAGAGTAGTATTTGAGTTGCCCATCATAATTTGGCTGATGCCACACCACCCCAGAACCAACGTGGCTCGCCAGTAGCATTGAGAAGAGTGGACGCAACACAAGCGTGAAAGAGACGATCCGAAGAAACAGGTGAGCGCACGAACGTTGGTGCGAATGCTTGTCGGGCATGGCGGGTCAGTGTGCTGGGCAGTCGCTCCTGTGGGAGCGTTTTGCAAGCGGCCACTGGCTAAGGCCGAACCGAACACGACAACAACACGAAACAGGCGGCAGACGGCAGAACCACGGCATCGGCAACGGTGGACGTGTAGTTGGCCCGATGCAGGGCCAAGGCAGGAAACGGCGCCAATGCAGGTGCCAAGGAAGTGTGTGCATGACAATGGAACCCGTGGAACCAACGGCACCCCAGCAGGCTGGTGCCAATCCCATGTATCGCCGCAGACGACGCAAGCGCAAAGGCCCACCGAATGGGCAGCAGTCGCAATCCTATTCCGCGCCAATCCCCCAACAGAGTGGCAGCAGCGAAGCGCAGGCACCCAGCGGTGCGGAACAGGCTACGGGGCAACCCACCGGGCAGTTTCGACAAAACGGCGCAGGCCAGCAACAGCGGCTCGGCAAAAAGCGCTTCTTCAAGAAAAAACAATTTAAGAGCGCCAACCCCGGCAACGGGCAGGCGCAACCGCAGCGCCGCAACAACCGGCAGGGTCGCCAGCCGCGCACCTTCGTTGGCCCCATGGATCACAGCTATCGCGCAGCGAACGGCAATTTTGCCGACGCGCCTCCGTCCACAATTGAATTGCAGCGCAGCAATGGTAATGGCAACGGGAATGGAACGCACGCCGTTGTCTACGGCGATGTGCAGGAGTTTCCCACTGTGCAGGGCAATGGAGCGGACACGGATGCTCCCACGCGCATTTACTGCTTTATCGAGGAACTCTTTTTCTTGGCCAAGATTCAGGAAACGGCGCGCAAGCTGGGCGTCAAAGTGGTGTTTGTCAAAAATGACAAGGACATTGTCGAGCGCCTGACCGAAGCTCCGGAGAATGAACGGCCCGCGCTGATTGTTTTTGACTTGAACAACGCCAACGCCAAGCCGCTGACGCTGATCCCCAAGTTGAAGTCCAAGCTGAAGCGCACCGTTTCGGTGATTGGATTTCTCTCGCATCTGCAGGGGGACTTGAAGGTGAAGGCAGCCGAGGCTGGCTGCGATGCGGTAATGCCGCGTTCCGCTTTCTCCCAGAACCTGCCCAACCTGCTGCGTCGCTACGGCGTCGACGAAAACGAAGCCGAGTACGCCGAAGCATAATTTC
>JAJZMO010000055.1 GCA_021798235.1 Acidobacteriota bacterium
CATGGGCCGCTGCGCCACGGCCGGGCTGGGCTTTTGCCCGGCTATGGCTGGCCCGCTTGCAGGTTCCTTGCCCATCCATAACTCTTCATGGTGCTCAACATGCGGCAGAACGATGATGTCCACGCGCCGGTTGCGGTTGCGGCCCTCGGCAGTGGAGTTGTCGGCGACCGGATGATATTCTGCATAGCCTGCCGCAGAAAGATGCGAAGGCACCACGTGGCTTTTTTCAATAAAGAGCTGGGCCAGTTGCGTGGCGCGGGATGTGGACAGCTCCCAGTTTGATTTGTAAATGCTGTTGTGGATGGGCACGTTGTCGGTGTGGCCTTCGATGCGCACGTCATAGGGCGTCACCGCCAGCGCACTACCAATGGCCAGCAGCGATGGAATGGACGCTGGCAGCGGCGCGGCCACGCCACTTCCAAAGAACCCCGCAGCCCGCAAAGAGATAATCAGCCCATCCCGGCCCACCTTGACGCTGACGGTTTTCCGGGCGATCTGCGCGGCCAACAGTGTGTCCAGCTTGGCCTTCATCTTGTTCAGGTCGGCCAGTGTGGCCGGCGAGGCGGCATCCAGATCGTCGCCCATCATGATCGTTGCAGCGTTCGGTGCGCCGCCAGGGTTCTGCAGGTTGGGAGCGCTGGTGGTCATGGTGAAGATACCCATCGTCTGAAACGCGGAGTGGATGGAGTATTCCACTTGCTCCACTTTTTTGCGATCGGATTGAGAGGAAGAAAAGAGCACCACAAAAAATGCGAAGAGCAGTGTGATGAAGTCGGCGTAAGAAACCAGCCAGCGCTCATGGTTGACGTGCTCGTGCTTTTTTTTGTGGGTCATGACTTGGCTGCCTCGGCATGGGGGTGTTGCTCCGACAAGAATGTCTTCAGCTTGGTCTCCACCATGCGTGGATTCATTCCCTCCATGATGGATATGACACCTTCGAGCATCATTTCCTTCTGCACCTGCTCCTCGCGCTGGCGGATTTTGAGCTTGCCCGCAACCGGCAGGTAGATCAGATTGGCCGAAGCCACGCCATAAATCGTCGCAACGAAGGCGACGGCGATGCCACGTCCCACTTCGTTGATGTTGTCCAAGTGCTGCATCACCTGAATCAGGCCCAGCACCGCGCCGATGATGCCCACCGTGGGCGAGTAGCCGCCAGCGGATTCGAAAACCTGCGGGATGCGCTCTTCATTCTCGCCCTGGTTGTCCAGTTCCAGTTGCATGATCTTGCGCAACTCGCCGGGATCCGTGCCGTCGACGGCCAGCATGAGCGCCTGCTTCAAAAAGGAATCATGCACAGAGGCCAAGTCGGCATCGAGGGAAACAATGCCGCTCTTGCGGGCCTTATTGGCAAAGCCGACAAGCTGGGCGATCAGCGCGGTTCCATCCGGCTCGCCGCTGAAGAAGACGCGCGCCAGATTTTTCAAAGCTCCCAAGACAATGCGCATCGGGAACTGGAGCAGAATGGCTCCAATGGTGCCACCAAAAACAATGATGGCGGCCGTGGGCTGCAAAATCTGTCCCAGCTTGCCACCCTCCATCATCATGCCGGTCAGAATGCCCCCGATGGCCAGGACCACTCCGCCAAAGCTGCTCTTATCCATGATGATTCACTCCACGTTGCCAAAATTCATCCACATCTGACAGAAACCAGTGCAACCAGCGCATGGCTTAATCCTCTTCACGCTGCCGCCGCCGCCAACTTCTGTCTTCTTCGTCCTTGATCACATGTCGGGCCGCGCTGGCCTCTTCCACCGCGTTGGATGCGGCCTTGGCGCTCAACGCCGTCTCGCGCGAGGAGGAGTACTCCTCCACCGGCTGCTTCACCTGGGGAAAGGCCGCTCGCAAGAGTCCAGAGCGATAGGTCTGCACCCGCGCCATCAGTTCTTCACACGTCTCCGCGACAACAATTTTTTCTCCCGTGACCAGCGTGATGACCGTGTCGGGATTGGCCTCCGCATAGCGGATCAGATCGCTGTTGAGCACCATTGTTTCGCCGTTTAAGCGCGAGAGTTGAATCATAAGGGCCTTCTGGGCTGCAATTTTGCAGCTACAAAAGGTGTATCGGCGCAAGGCGAAGAAAGATGACACCACCTATGAGGAGCTTCCTGCTGTGTGGCCTTCCAGCGGGGGAAATGGTTACCAACGGGTGAAATTGTATTTGGCAAGTAAAGTGCTGCGGGCCGGGGCCGATGTAAGTCCGTGAGTGCGGAATTTCCAACCGCGCGGATTCTTCCTCAAACCGCCCCGGGCAACAGGGACGGGATGGAGAGGGATTCGCAGGGACAGAAACCCGCCAACCACAATCTCTATCGGTCTTCAGGAGCGGAATTATGTCCTTAGGCGTATTGAACAACATCTCTGCCATCTACGCAGAGAACAACCTGAACCAGACAAACGCCAGCTTGCAGAACACGCTGACGCAGCTCTCGTCTGGGTCGCGCATTAACTCCGGCGCGGATGACGCCGCAGGACTGTCACTAGCCGACGGTCTGGGCGCCAACTCCACTGCCCTCACCCAATCTGCAACCAACGCCAGCAGTGGCGTGGGCCTGTTGCAGGTGGCCGATGGCGCGCTGTCGCAGGTGACCAATCTGCTCAACCGCGCGATCACGCTGGCCACGGAAGCCTCCAACGGCACGCTGAACACCACGCAGGACGCTGCAGCCAATCAAGAGTATCAGTCGATCCTGGCTGAAATCAACAACATTGGCTCCACAACCAGCTACAACGGCATCGGCGTCTTCGGTTCAAGCACCGCTATCTTTACAGGGGATGCCTCGGCGATTGGTTCCAGCACGGATACGCTGAATATCAAAGCGCTCAGTTCCTCCAGCGTGGGCGACGTGGGCGGTGTGATTACAGCAGCGACCACAGCGGATACCTATACCAGTGGTGCTGTCTCTTCAACCTCAACCTTGGCTGCAGGTGCAACCCTTGGATTTCAACTCGCGCCCACCTATGCAAATCTTACGGGTGTCGTGAGTGGAAATACGGAGACGTTTACGGCAGCGTCCGCTACCGACACCTTCAACATTGGAGCCAACGCCTTTAGCACGACGGCAACCAACACCGCCAGCTCAACTCCGCAGACGCTGACGCAGATTGCAGCAGCGTTGAATGCTCAAAGTACATTTGACAACAGCGCCAATGCTGTATCGTTTGTGGCCTCGGTGAACAGCGCGGGGACAGCACTCACGATTACATCGAATGGTACGACTCCGACGGCACCAACGGCAGCTACGCTGACAGCAGCCACGAATACCGTGAGCGTAGCTGTGGGCGGCGATACAGTAGCAGCGGCAGCTTCAGCCATCAACAGTGCGAACATTTCTGGAATCACTGCCACCGTGCAAACGGCGGGAGGATATTCCAGCCTGGTGGTGAATGATTCCACTGGCGCTGCCCTGCAGACGTTTACAACTGCCAGCACGGGCAACAACAATACAACCCTGGCCTTTACGCAGGTACTGGGTTCAGCGACCAACGGTATCAGCTATCAGGAGGGTACCGGTGCTGCGCTGAACACCACCAACCTGAGCGATGCTGCGAACGCGCAAACGGCTTTGACGGACATCAGCACCGCCATCACCGACGTGGCTGCACAGCGCGGTTATCTGGGTTCCCAGATCAACACGCTGAACGCCATTGCCAACGTGGAGAGCACCGAGCAGACCAACGTGGTCTCAGCCCAGAACAACATCATGGCCACGGACTACGGACAAGCAACGTCCAACCTGTCCAAGTACCAGATTCTGAGCCAGACCGGCATCAGTGCCTTGGCCACGGCCAACACGGTGCAACAGGAGGTTTTGAAGCTGTTGCAGTAAA